>JAGNUI010000193.1 GCA_017987065.1 Arenimonas sp. | reverse complement strand
TGCGCCAGAATGACACGCAAAACAGAGCAACAACAGCCACTTAAACAATTGACCTAAATGCATTGAATACGACCAAAAACGGGTGGAGGTGTTTACTATGCCACAAAATTAGGTGTTTCAGTTAGAGTCCTGAGTTGCCGTAATTAGCTAAAACACGTGCGCTAGGGTCGCTAACATCACAGCCTTGCCAGTTTTTATTAGGCATCCAAAAATCTTTAATCAATGCCGAGCGGCCGGGGTAAAATTCTTCAAAAATATCCCGATACCAAAGCGATTCTTTGGTAAATGGTGTGGCGTTGGGATATTTTTCTTTGGCATGCAATACATCGGCATCGCTATACAAAGATTCTGCTTGGTCTTTTAAATAATCAACCATGGAATGACCCACCGCATCAGAAAAAGCAGCTTTTTCGCGCCATAAAATTTCATCGGGTACGATATTCATGCCATCAAATGCTTTTCGTAGCAGAAATTTCCCCATGTTATAGGTATTCATTTTCATTTCTGCTGGAATGGCCATGCAATACGAGACAAAGTCCAGATCAGCAAAAGGCACGCGTGCTTCTAAGGAATGCGCAGAAATGCACCGATCTGCACGCAACACGTCGTACATATAGAGTTCATCAAGTCGCTTAACCGATTCATTTTGGAATTCTGCGGCATTGGGAGCGAAATCGGTATATTTGTAGCCAAATATTTCATCGCTGACTTCGCCAGTGAGTAGCACTTTAATTTTAGAATGTTGCTTGATGTATTTGCAAACAATATACATGCCAATGGAGGCGCGAATGGTGGTGATGTCCCAGCTTTCGGCATGCCAGATAACGTCTCTAACGCAGCCAATGGTGTCTAAGCGATCAAACAACACTTCGTGATGTTCGGAGTGAATAAAATCAGCCACCTTCTTGGCATACGGTAGATCAATTGGGTTTTGATTCAAGCCTACTGCAAAGGTAACCAATGGTTTTTTCAGAACATGCGCGGCAATACCGCAGACTAAAGACGAATCTAAGCCGCCAGAGAGTAAATAGCCAACCGGTACATCGGCGACTAATCGTTTGCGCACGGCTTCGATTAAACGTTCGCGAATTTCAATGAGTACTTTTTCTTGAGAATCAGTACTGAACTCTGTGACGGCGCTAATTTTTCGATAGCAAATGAATTGCCCGTCGCCGTCATAATAATGGCCGGGTGGAAAGGCATGCACTTCTTGGCACAGTGGCGAGAGTACTTTCACTTCAGAGGCAAACATAATCTTGCCATCAAAGCTACTGTAACCATAAAAAAGTGGCCGAATGCCGATTGGGTCGCGTGCGGCAAATAATTTGCCGAGATTTTGGTCCCAGATAATGAGTGCGAATTCGGCATCTAATTGGCGGGCTGTTTCTGCAATACCGAATTCTTGGTATAAGGGCAGAATCACTTCACAATCCGAATGTGAAGTAAATGGATAAGATGATTGGTAGCGCTGATACAGTGCTGGGTAGTTATAGACTTCGCCATTACACACCAGCCAAACGGCTTGCTGTTGACTGTGGAAGGGTTGATCGCCGGCGTGCGTGGGGTCCATAATCGCCAAGCGATGAAAGGCGAGGGTGACCTCACCATTGGGTTGCACTATTTCGGTGTCATCGGGGCCGCGATGGCGGAGTCGATCAAAACTGGATTGAAATTCGGGCAGCGCCAAGGCATTTCCCAAGGAGCCAAATAAACCACACATACGCTTTCTACGACCTACTGAATTAAGGCATTTGCCTCTGTAATGAACATCTTAGCAAAGCTACGCTCGGAAATGCTCTGATTTCGTGCAATAGCTATGAATAATGCTCATGCTAAGTCCTGCTCAATTTAATAGAAGTCATGTTCATCAGTGGCAAATTAGTGAATAATGGAACAAGTATCGTGGGTTAAAATAGTCACGATAAATTTCTTACAATTGAGTATCAATACAAATTATGTGTCCGAGTCGTATTCCCAAAGGCAAAAAACGTGGTTGGATTATCCCAGTAGGCGGTGCAGAGGTTAAAGAAAATAACCCTCAGATTTTAAGCCGTTTTGTTGAACTTTGCGGCGGCTCAAAAGCGCGCATTGCGATTATTCCAAGCGCCAGTCAATTATTAGATACCGGCCCGAAATACGAGCGGATCTTCACGGCCTTAGGTGCGGCTTCGGCCATATCCGTGGATTTTGAACAGCGCAAAGATGCCTCAGACCCAAAAAGATTAGCTGTTTTTGAGGGCGTTACCGGTGTTTTTTTTACCGGTGGCAGCCAATTGCGGCTGGCAACCTTGTTAGGGGGCACGCCGGTTGCCAAGCTTGTTCGTGAACTTAATGCCAAAGGTGTGCACGTTTGTGGCACCAGTGCCGGTGCCAGTTTTATCAGTGAGCACATGATTGCTTTTGGCGAAGAAGGTTCAACGCCTATTGCTGGGAATGTTCGTTTGGCGCCTGGTTTAGGCTTAACCAATCGCTTTATTATTGATCAACACTTCCGGCAACGTGATCGATTAGGGCGGTTAACTGCAGCATTAGCTTACAATCCGTTTGCAATTGGCATAGGATTAGATGAAGATTCAGCCGCTTTTATTAGCCCTGACAATGTCTTGGAAGTGGGCGGCTCAGGTGCTGTTACTATTGTTGATGCATCAGAGCTTGAGTATTCTTCCATGGATCAAGTTGATGAAGGCAATCCAATCTGCATGCTGGGAATAAAAATCCACATTCTGGTGTCAGG
>JAGNUI010000192.1 GCA_017987065.1 Arenimonas sp. | reverse complement strand
GATTCGAACCCTCGAAACGGGGTTTAGCCGTTTACACACTTTCCAGGCGTGCTCCTTCGACCGCTCGGACACCTCTCCGCAGATGTAAATCACCTGATGTGAACGCGGAATTATACCCGAATGGCATAACTTTCACAAGTAAACAGAATGTTCTCGAAAGGGGCACGAATATGGCAAAATGGTGCTCTAACTTTGAGAATATTCATGTCCTATTTGGTTTTAGCTCGAAAATGGCGTCCGAAACGTTTTGCCGAACTGGTTGGCCAGCAGCACGTGGTGCGTGCGCTGTCACACGCCTTGGAAACCGGCCGTATCCACCATGCTTTTTTGTTTACGGGCACACGTGGCGTTGGTAAAACCACCATTGCACGAATTTTCGCCAAAAGCCTGAACTGTGATGAGGGCACTTCATCGGATCCCTGTGGTGTTTGTGGCACCTGCTTAGAAATTGATGGTGGCCGTTACCCCGACCTAATTGAGATTGATGCGGCCAGCCATACCGGTGTTGATGATGTGCGAGCGCTTATTGAAAATGCCCAATATATGCCTTCTCGCGGTCGCGTCAAAGTGTATTTAATCGACGAAGTGCATATGTTGTCTAAAAATGCATTCAATGCCTTATTGAAAACACTGGAAGAGCCGCCAGAGCACGTTAAGTTTTTACTGGCCACCACCGACCCTGAAAAATTGCCGGTTACGGTGTTATCGCGATGCTTGCAATTTAATTTGCGTCGGCTTGATCAAGAGCAAATTGATGCGCAAATGCAGCATATTTTGAAAGCCGAGAACATCGCCTTTGATGAAGCATCCATTAGCCAGTTGGCAATCTCAGCGGATGGCAGTTTGCGCGATGGGTTGTCATTGTTGGATCAAGCAATTGCCTATTCGGGCGGAGCATTAAAAATAGAATTAGTGCAAGCTATGTTGGGAACGGTTGACCGCACCCAAATTGAACAATTGCTCAATGCTCTGTGCGCGCGGGATGGCGACGCACTGATGCTTGCTATTGATAATCTGGTGGCGTTTTCACCTGACTATGCACAAGTGCTGGATCGTTTAGCGGAAAGCTTGCATGAAATCCAATTGGCGCAATTAGTGCCAAATTATCAGCCCACGGTGCAACGCGTTTCAGTTAAATCCTTCGCCGCTAGTCTTGATCCGCAAATTGTACAGATTTGGTATCAAATGGCGATTTTGGGTCGTAAAGATTTGCCAATTGCACCGAGCGCGCGCCTAGGTTTTGAAATGAGCTTGTTACGGATGTTGGCATTTTTGCCAGTGAATGTTTCCATGTCAGAGCAGACATTAAAGCCGTCAATGCTTTCATCACAGATTGCGCCTGTTGCGCCCGTTCAGGCTAAAACTGAAACGAAACCAGAAAAACCTGTTGAGCTTGTAGCGCTCAAGCCGGCTGCTGTGCCAAAACTTCAAGCAAGCCTAGCCAACAACAACGATTGGATTGCACTCGTGAATCAATTAAATTTGCGCGGTCCGGATCGCGAAATTGGCTTGCATTCAACATTCAGCAGTTTTCAAGATAAAGTTTTAAAATTAGCTTATCCAGCCGATTTAATCGACACCATTAATGATTCCAGTATCAAGCGACTCCAAGGTGTTCTTAATCAGGCGTTAGACGGAGATATTCAGCTTAAAATTGAGCGCATGCAAGAACCGCAAACCGATACCTTGTTCGCACGTGAAAGCCAAAAACGTTCCAGTCTGCAAAATGATGCTGAGATCGAATTTCAAAGCCATCCAGTGGTTGATGCGCTATTGAAAGAGGGCGCCAAAATAGTACCCAATTCAATTCAATCCTTAGAACTAAAATGAGGTTAAAAGTATGAGAGGCAATATCGCACAAATGATGCAAAAAGCGCAGCGTATGCAGGAAAATATGCAGAAAGTTCAAGACGAACTGGCGCAAATGGAAGTTACCGGACAAGCGGGCGGTGGTATGGTGAAAATTACCATTACCGGCAAAATGGAAACACGTAAAGTGCACATTGATCCATCTGTTTTAGCAGATGCTGAAATGTTGGAAGATTTGGTAGTAGCCGCCATGAATGATGCGGTGGCCAAGGCTAATGAAGAAAGCAATAAGCGTATGTCAGCGGTTACTGCGGGTATGCCATTGCCACCAGGAATGAAGCTTCCATTTTGAGCCAGAACGATTTGTTGAGCCAATTGATTGATTCGCTACGATGTCTTCCAGGGGTAGGCCAAAAGAGTGCGCAGCGCATGGCTTATCACTTGCTTGAACGCAATCGAGAGGGTGGCTTACGCTTGTCTGGTGTATTGTCGAATGCCTTGCAAAATATCCATCATTGCGAGCAATGCAGAGATTTCACTGAGCAAGCACTCTGTTCAATTTGCGCGAGCGGCTCGCGTGATGCCAGTTTATTGTGTGTCGTTGAAACGCCGGCTGATCGTTTGGTCATCGAGCAAGCGACCGGATTCAGAGGTTTATATTTTATTTTACAAGGACGCTTATCACCCTTGGATGGTATTGGCCCGCGTGAGTTAGGCATGGATAAACTGGCGCGCCGTTTTGCCGAGGGTGAAGTGACCGAATTAATTATAGCCACCAACCCAACAGTGGAAGGCGAGGCTACCGCGCATTATTTAGCACAATTAGCCAAGCAGTTTGAAGTGAAGCCTTCGCGCTTGGCGCATGGCGTGCCCATTGGCGGTGAGCTTGAATACGTAGATCGCGGCACCTTAGCGCATGCTTTTGGTTCCCG
>JAGNUI010000051.1 GCA_017987065.1 Arenimonas sp. | reverse complement strand
CCAGTAAAGACATGTCGGAATGGCAGATGCCACAATGCTCAACGGCGATTTCCACTTCTTCGGCGCCCAGCGGGCCTGGGTCGTATTCGAACGGTTCCAGTTTGCCACCAGCGGTTTTGGCAGCCCAGGCTTTAATCATTGTCATCGGTGCATCCTTTGTCTGAGATGCTCTGATTCTACGCCAATGATGATAATTGTTGGGGCACGGCATGCCGTGCCCGGGATATTAATCCGAATTTAGCGGGCACGGCATGCCGTGCCCGTACGAAACAAAATCAATTCGCTGCCTGATGCTCCAAACGCAGACTGTATGGCGCCATATTTAGTTTGAAGAGTGTGTAGGGTTTTGGCGCAGGTTTTTTTGTTGGTGTGGTGGTAGCCAATTTCTCGAATTTTTGTTGGTGATCGTAACTGATAGCATTTTTCAAAGTCCATTTACCGTCTTTCAATAACCAAACGTGGGTAAATTTAGCAATGGTGTAGCCGGCTTTGCGAAGGTCAGTGCCTTTCAAATGAAAGCGGTGCTCGCCTTGTTGCACGGCGCCGTATAGTACGCCATTATTTTCCAATGCAAAGATTTTTGTGCTGCCAGCAACCAAAGTGCGCACTGGCTTTCCTTCAGGGTTGCCGCAAACATTATTTTTCATGGCCAGTAAAAACTCAGCGCGATTTTGCATGCCACTTTTATCGTGAAAAAATTCCAGTTTATCGTCAACTAAAGTAGTCGTTGTCTCTAACTTGCATTGGTTAAAGCCTAGTTCGAATAATTGACTGTCCAAGGCCAGCACGGTTTTGTATAGCGCATTATTATCGGCCACTTGCGCTTTCGCTGATGCTGTCCAAGACAGCAAAAATAATCCAAAAAAATACGCTAAGAATAAAAGTGTGATGCGTTGTTTCATAAAGTTCTCCCTGTTTTTTTGTTGTACTCGGCTAAATTTTGCCAAGCAGTCCCCAAGCCCGTGGTTTTAAGCACGAGTTCGTTAGCTTTTGAATTTGAATGGCTTACATATTTTTAAACAACGGCATGTAAGTGATGCTGACGCTCAGTGTTTCTGGTCGTGCTTTTAATTTCATGCTGCCACGCCCCGATTCATCACGGACAATGGATGCAACGGCTTTCATATTAACAACGGTGGAACGGTGAATTTGCTTGAATTGTTGGGCATCCAATTTATCAATCAGATCGCGAAGTGGCGTGCGCAATATGGCTTCGCCATCTTTGGTCACTACCGTGGTGTATTTGCTGTCGGAATGAAAATACAACACGTCTTCAATCATGATTAGTTTCGATTCTTTGCCCGTGCTCGCCGTTAGCCAAACCAATGGTTCAACCACGGTTCGAGCTGGCATCTCTTTCTGCAGTTGCGCTAGTATCGCTTCCAACGCAGCGGAATGGTTCGCTCCGGATTGTGCGCGGTTTTTCGCCCGCTCAATACTGTTGGCCAAACGCTTTGGATCAATGGGTTTTAATAAATAATCAATCGCACCTTTTTCAAAAGCATCAATGGCGTATTGGTTGTAAGCGGTCACGAATACTACTTGAGTTTTTGGGCTGAGTTCAGCGCAGGCTGCTGCCACATCCATGCCATTCACACCAGGCATACGGATATCCAAAAACGCGAGGTCGGGTTGGTATTCAGCAATCGCTTCCAGCGCCTCGCTGCCATCTGGGCAAGCCGCTTTGATAGCAATTTCCGGCCACTGCTTGGTAAGCAATTGAACCAAAGCATCGCGGAAAATTTGCTCATCTTCGGCAATCACGCAGGTCAGTGTTGCGTTGCTATTCATGCCGCAGGGCCTTTCACTGGAACGGTGATGCTGGCCGCCACTCCGTTGGGAAAATTAGCAATGATCGAAAAGCTCGCTGCGCCAGCGTAGGCTAATTTCAGCCGCTCCCGAACGTTCTTTAAACCAATCCCGGTGCCGGAGGTGCCACTGCCAAAGCCGTTGCCATCATCGGCCACAGTCACGGTCATGATTTCGCCATCATCGGTTTGATCTTTGCGGGCACTGATCCAAATGGTACCGCCATCGGTTTTAGGTTCTAAGCCGTGATTGATCGAATTTTCAACCAAGGTTTGTAGCATCATGCTGGGGAATGGCACGTTATTCAGTGCTTCCGGCAATTCGATCTGAACTTGCAAGCGCTCGCCCATACGAATTTTAAGGATTTCAAGGTATGCGCGTGTGCGTGACACTTCTTCGCCTAAAGTGGTATTGGCATCTTCTGTTTTGGGCAATGAGTTACGCAAATAATGAATCAAATTGTCGAGCATGGCTTCAGCTTTGATTGGATCGCTAGCAATTAAATATTTAGCGCTGCCGAGCGTGTTATACAAAAAGTGTGGTTCCACTTGCGCATGCAATAAGCTCAGTTTAGCCACAGCCAATTCTTTTTCGACCACGGTTTCGGTGTTAGTGGTTTGTTCGCCGCGGCGAAGTTCAGCCACGCGACGGGTGATGGCGCGGGTGACGGTTTCGGCGTTTTGCAAATTAATGCCTTCATCGGGAAACAAATAATCCAACCACGCCACGCCTTCTGGCTCGCACGTCAGCTGCACACTCACCGCGCTATCGGCAACACTGACATCAGCGATGACTTGGTTATTACGTGCAACACCCAAATAGGTATAGACTTTTTTCCATGCCGACGGCGCATCGTTTTCCAAATCCACCGGTTTTACCCGAGCCCGCAGACGAAGTCCTTCACGACTCGATTTTACATTTTCACTGATTGGCAGTTCTTGTAAGCTTGCTTCAATTAAAGGCAAGGCGATGCTGGCATCGAAAGGAATTTCAATTTGGCATTTGTGGCGGCTACGTAATTTCTCGGCATCAATATTGCCTGCAATACGTTCAACCCGTTGCACATGTGATGAGGCAGCAATGAGCAACAGTAATAAAGCAGCCATTAGCAGCAAATTAAAGAGTTCCTGTATTAGGTCAAGGCCCAAAGCGCTGGCGAATACCTGCACCACAATGAAGACGGCGAGCCAAGTCAGTACGATGCGACCAAAAAATTGGATATAGGTTTTCATAGGCGTTTGGCTTGTAGTGGTATTCATGTCGCCAGTTTAGCAAGCCTAGTTGCGCTGTCATCTGTTTTGCGACGAAACACGGAATACACCGATGGAATGGGGAAAGTCGACGATTTCGTAGGGGCACGGCATGCCGTGCCCATGATATTAATCCGAATTTGACGGGCACGGCATGCCGTGCCCCTACATGCGAATATTATTTATTTGCTAGACACGTATTTCTCGCGACGAATATGTTGAATCGATAAGCCGAATTCTTTCAGCGCCTCGAACGTGGTATCGACCATGTTCGGGTTGCCGCATAAATAGGCGATATCGTGCGCGCCATTCGGGTTTAATGCGGCCAATTGGTTTTGCACATAACCAGAGCGGGTATCGGGCGTGGCATTTGCCGGCATTTCCCGTGAAAAACACGGCATAAAGGTAAAATTGCGATTATCTTCGGCGAACTTGTAAAAATCTTCGCGATAAATCAAATCTTCTTCAGTGCGTGAGCCAAACAGCAAAACCACCTGCACATCGCGTTCATCCATCAGCTTTTTCAGTTGTGGCAACATGGCGCGGTAGGGGGTAACGCCGGTGCCGGTGCCAATCAGGATGTAACGCGTGTTTTGGTCTTTTTCATTCAGGCAGAATCGGCCGTATGGGCCGCTGCATTGTATTTGCTGGCCTTCATCAAGCGCAGTGAAAAGTGCTGTTGCTGCGCCGCCGGGCACGTAACTCACGGCAATTTCCACGGTGTCGTTCACGCCAAAGCGGTGGTCATGCTGTGTGGCCAGAGAATAACTGCGCTTGGTGGCGGTGCCATCAGGGTAATTAAAATGCACTTGAATGAACTGGCCGGCAATGAAATCGAGCGCTTGCGCGTCGTCCCGGACGAATTCCAGATGGCGTACGCTGGGTGCCAACATACGGCTGCCCACCAATTTAAGCGGAAAATGATCTGCCACAAAACATCCTTCAATAAAATTTAATCGTTTAGCTCGAGGCCTAAGCCCGATATACTAAACGTTCTGAATAAAAAAACCGCTCAGTCGGACACAAAATGACCCAGCCAGCCCTACAAATTGCATCTTTACACAAAACCTATGATAACGGAGTGACGGCCTTAAAGGGCGTGTCCTTGGATGTGATGCCGGGCGATTTTTTTGCACTGCTCGGCCCCAATGGTGCCGGAAAATCGACCTTGATTGGCGTTGTAAGCTCTTTGGTGAACGCCAGCTCGGGCTCTGTTTCGGTGTTTGGCGTTGATTTAATAGCCAATCGCTCAGATGCCATGCGCATGATTGGTTTGGTGCCACAAGAAATCAATTTCAATATGTTTGAAAAACCGATCGATATTCTCGTTAATTATGCTGGCTTTTATGGCGTGCCACGTGCCGAAGCATTAGTGCGTGCAGAGAAGCAACTGAAAGCCGCGCATTTGTGGGATAAAGCACATATGATGAGCCGCACACTTTCGGGTGGTATGAAGCGTCGTTTGATGATTGCGCGCGCCATGATGACCGAACCGAAATTACTGATTCTGGACGAACCAACCGCTGGCGTGGATATTGAAATTCGCCGCGGCATGTGGAAAACCCTGCAGGAAGTGAATGCTGCCGGCACCACGGTGATTCTCACCACGCATTATTTGGAAGAGGCGGAAAGTCTGTGCCGTAACTTAGCGATTATAGATAAAGGCCAAATTATTGAACGTGGCCCAATGAAGGCCTTGCTGGCGAAACTGGATGTGGAAGGATTTGTTTTGGATATTGACGGCGATTTGCCGAGTGATCTGCCAACAATTGCCAAAGTTGAGATTAGCGCGCCCGATAGCCATACCCTGATTATCGAAAAGCCGCGAGACTTGCCGTTGAATGATTTGTTCGATGCCTTAGCCGATGCCGGCATCAAAGTCCGCTCCATGCGCAACCAGACCAATCGCTTGGAAGAACTATTCGTGCGCTTAACAGCGAAGGATCCCGCATGAGCCCGAATTTCATCGCCTTTAAAACCATCGCCCGCCGTGAAGTGATGCGTATTCTGCGTATTTGGGGTCAAACTTTAGTGCCACCCGCCATTACCATGACGCTGTATTTCCTGATTTTCGGCAAGCTAATTGGCTCGCGGATTGGCGATATGGGCGGCTTCGATTACATGGATTTCATCGTGCCGGGCTTGGTGATGATGTCGGTGATTCAAAACGCCTATGGCAATATCAGCTCCAGTTTCTTCGGGGCTAAATTTGGTCGTCATGTGGAAGAATTATTAGTCAGCCCGATGCCGAATCACGTGATTTTAGCCGGCTATGTGGCCGGCGGCGTATTGCGTGGCTTGATGGTGGGCATGCTGGTTTTAATTGTGGCGATGTTCTTTACCCATGTGCGCGTGCCACACCCACTGGTGATGGTCAGTACCATTTTACTCGGCGCGACTATTTTTTCCTTGGCGGGTTTTGTGAACGCAGTTTATGCGAAAAAGTTTGACGATATCGCCATTGTGCCGACCTTTATTCTCACGCCACTGACCTATCTCGGCGGTGTGTTTTACTCGGTACGCGTGTTGCCGGAGTGGGCGCAAATGGCCACCAAAGCCAATCCTATTTTTTACATGGTCAACGCGTTTCGTTATGGTTTACTGGGCGAGAATGCCACCGATGTTCCAATTTGGATATCGTATGCGGTGATGTTGGTTTTCGTGTTGTTGCTTGGCGCTCTAGGTATGTTCCTGCTCAAGCGTGGTATTGGTCTGCGTAGTTAGTTGAGTCCGCATTGCATCGTGTATTTGGCATTGTTTGCATTGGTGTACAATGAGTATTGTGAAGATTTTGGGGTTTGATATGGCACATCAATTTGATGTAATTGTTGAAAAAGATGCTGATGGGTATTTCATCGCCTCAGTACCAGCATTGCCAGGTTGCCACACGCAAGCAAAGTCGCTTGATGTTCTGATGGAGCGCACTCGTGAAGCCATTGAGCTGTGTCTTGAAGTTCGGGGTGAAACCCACGAGCCACTTGATTTTGTCGGGGTTCAGCGAATTTCAGTTGCGGCATGACCACGGCGCCTCGTCTTAGCGGCAAGAAATTGCTAGCAATTCTAAAAAAAGCCGGTTTTGAAGTTCTTCGTGTCAAAGGTAGCCATCATTTTGTACAGCACAATGATGGTCGCTCAACCGTTGTTCCGGTTCATGGTAGCGAAATACTTGGCCCGGGGTTGCTCGCAAAGATACTTCGTGATTGTGATTTGAATCGCGAACAATTCCAAAAACTTCTTTAACGCCTATGTCCGGTTTAAATCCAGCACAGCTGCAAGCCGTGCATTATGTTGACGGCCCCTTATTAGTTTTAGCTGGCGCTGGCAGTGGCAAGACCAAAGTTATTACTGAAAAAGTCGCGCATTTAATTCACAGCAAAAAATTTGCTCCCGAACATATTGCCGCCATTACATTTACCAATAAAGCGGCGCGTGAAATGCGTTCGCGGGTGGCAAAACGCATCAGCAAACAAGCAGCCGAATTGGTCACTGTTACCACCTTCCATTCCTTGGGCTTAAAATTTTTACAACAGGAATATAAGCAAGTAGGCTTGCGTCGCGGTTTTTCAATTTTCGATAGCGATGATCAACAAGGCCTCATTAAGGACTTGTTGCCAGCCAGCGCCGATAAAGACGCCCTATTTGCCGCACAAAGCTGGATTTCGAAAGTTAAAAATATGGCGCTGACGCCAGAGCAAGCGCAAGAGCATGCTAAAACCATCCGCGAAAAAGAGATTGCTAAATTATATAGTCGCTATCAAGAACGCTTGCGCACCTTTAATGCGGTCGATTTCGATGATCTCATTCGCTTGCCTTTGCATATTTTAGAAACTGATGCTGAAGCACTAGTGCGTTGGCAGGCACAGATTCGCTACTTATTAGTGGATGAGTGCCAAGATACCAACGGCGCGCAGTATCGAATGATTAAAGCCTTAGCGGGCAAACAAGGTTTATTTACCTGCGTGGGCGATGACGACCAAAGTATTTATGCCTGGCGCGGCGCACAACCGGAAAATTTGGAAGAGCTGGCGGTCGATTATCCTGCTTTGCAGGTCATTAAATTAGAGCAAAATTACCGCTGTAGCGCGCGTATTTTGCGAAGTGCTAATGCCGTGATTGCCAACAATCCGCATGCGCACTTAAAAACGCTGTGGAGCGAGCATGGCGAAGGTGCAAAAATTCGTATTTGGTCGTGCAAGAATAACGAACACGAAGCGCAACGGGTGGCCGCGGAAATTCAGTATTTATCGCAAGCGCAATCTTTACCATTTTCCGAGTTCGCTATTTTGTTTCGCGGTAATCATCAGTCACGGCCCTTGGAAAAAGAATTGCAATTGCTGAAAATCCCGTATCACATTACCGGTGGTACCGCTTTTTTGGAACGCGGTGAAGTTAAAGATATGCTGGCTTGGTTGCGAGTGATTGCTAATCCTGATGACGATGCCGCTTTTTTGCGTGCCATCACCTCGCCCAAGCGCGAAGTAGGCAGTACCAGTTTAGAAAAATTGGCACAGATGGCGCAACACGCGCATGTGCCGTTATCACTGGCGGCGCAAAATAGTAGCTACCTCACCGCGCTCAGTGCTAGGCCGGCCGCAAGTTTGGCAGAGTTTATGCGAATTATTGTGCGTTTGCGTGAGCAAAGTAAAAAAGCCAAGGCCGCCGATATTGTGCGTGCGGTGATTAACGATTCCGGTATTTTGACGCAATTGCGGTTGGAGACCAAAAACGAAGCCTTATTTTTGCGTCGCAAAGAAAATCTCGAGGAACTGGCGCAGTGGTTCGAGGCTGATAAACGCCCATCCAGCGCTGGAGATTTAGCCGCGCAATTGGCTTTACTTTCAAATGCCGATCGCGGCGAGCCCGGCAATCAGGTGCGCTTAATGAGCTTGCATTCGGCCAAGGGTTTAGAATTTGCTTGTGTGTTTATTGTGGGCTGTGAGCAGGGCAATTTACCGCATCAGGCTAGCATCGATGAAGGTCAAATCAATGAAGAGCGCCGTCTATTTTACGTAGGCATCACGCGCGCTAAGCAACACTTGTACTTATCGCACAGTGCCTTGATTAAACGCTGGGGCGAGCAGGTAAATTTATTACCGAGTAAATTTTTGGATGAGCTGCCTGAACAAGATCTGCACAAAGACGGCGTGTTGCAAGAAGATCATCTTGAAGAAAAGAAAGCGCGCGCACAAGCGCATCGAAACAACATTTCAGCCTTATTCGACAGCTAGACACAGGCATTTGTTATTCTAAGGGTTCAATTAAAAGAGAGTTTCTGTGCTTAAACGTATTATTTCATTGCTGTTGGTTCTGGGCTTATTGCTGCTCAGTGCTTGCCGTGCGCCTTGGAATGAAGCAAAAGCTAAGCAAGCCGAATTGGACTCGCATCAAATTATGCAATCTTTAATACCGCCCGATATGCAGCTTTATCGTGAACGGACTTTACCGCCTAAGCAGTTAGCTACCTTAAAACAGAATTGGCCAGCCGTTCGCAGCAAGCTAGCACTGAATGCGGATGAGCAGAAAACTTTCAATAAGCTATTAACCCGCTTTACCGAAAATAAAGCCGAAAAACATTTACAGCGTGATCTCGATGCGAAAATCAAGCGCTTATCAACGGAAATTAATACCAAAT
>JAGNUI010000191.1 GCA_017987065.1 Arenimonas sp. | reverse complement strand
CTCATTCCTGATCATATTCCGGTATTGGGCTATCTTGATGATGCCATCGCCATTGAATTGAGCACCAGTGAACTCAAGCATGAGTTAGAAGCCTACAACGAGTTTTGTGTGTTTCGTCAAGAACAAGCCGCTGATCGTGGCTTGGAAGCGTCTGTTGTGGGCCGTGCAGAATGGCTTTCAGCTCGTCGCGACGAATTAGTCAATCGTATGCATCGTCGTCGTAATCTTGAACAAGGCGGCGGCGGTTATGGCGCAAGCTCTGGTTATGGCGGCGGCAGCAGTTACGTTAGCAATGCTTGGCGCCCCGGTCTGTTGCGCGTCCGGTAAGCAAGCCAGCTCAACAAGAAGCGCGGATAGCCGCGCTTTTTTGTGCTCATCTTAAAAGCCTGTACTATAAAGATGATGTTTAATTTAGGGTTGCTATGAGTCGTCTGTTTCGTTACTGCTACCGAGTGCCTTTGATATTCTTGATGATCTTGATTGGTCTGCCACTGGTTTTTATCATGCAGATGCCTTGGTTGGCTCGGATTACTAACAAAGGCGAATCGCTGAATCACTTCGCGGTAGGTCTTTTTTCACGTCTATTAGTTCGCATCGTTGGTCTTAAGGTCAAACGATTTGGCACGCCATTGCCAGGCCCTGTGTTGTTTGTGTCCAATCATGTCAGTTGGATTGATATTTCCATCATGCACAGTCAGCGTTGGATGTGTTTTGTTGCTAAAGCCGAAATTGAAAGCTGGCCTTTAGTGGGCACGGTTGCTAAAAGTGTCGGCACCATTTATTTACATCGTGGTAATAACGAATCATTGCATGGCGTGATGCATCAAATGCTCAGTCGGCTTCAAGACGGTGATGCCATTGGGGTGTTCCCGGAAGGGCGCACTATGTCTGGCCGTGAAATTGGCGTGTTTCATGCCCGCATCTTTCAGCCGGCCGTACTCGCTGAAAAACCCGCTCAGCCGGTTGCCATTAAATACGGTGAAAAAGGCTGTGCACAAACCTTAATGGCTTTTGGTCCCAAAGAGAATTTTATGAGTAATCTGCTGCGCATACTTGGTGAGCCAAGCCGAGTGTGCGAATTGCATTTTCTCGAGCCAGTGGCATTAGGCGAAGGCGGCCGTAGAAAAATGGCTGACGCTTGTCGTCAACAAATTATTGAAGCCATGTCGGTGTCTTAATGATGCAAAACGTATCCGCGGCTTTTCATGTGACAGGCGCGCTGAAAAATCCACATATTCAATCCATCCTCAGCAGCAGTGCTTGGCGTAAACATTTAGGCTTAAAGCGCTTGCAATCATTAGCGGCTTCAAGCCAAGCGCAGCTTTTAACACTGCCAGATGGCACACGTTTGTCCGGCGTGCATTACGCCACGCAAGCCGCAAACGCATCAGGCATTTTAGTATTGTTGCTACATGGTTGGGAAGGCAGTGCCCAATCCAGTTATATCAATCATAGCGCTGCAGAATTGTTAGCCGCCGGCTTTGATGTGTTCGCCTTAAATTTCCGTGATCATGGACAGACCCACGATTTAAACGAAGGTCTTTTCCATTCCTGCCGCTTGCAAGAAGTGGTTGATGCCACGCTACAGATTGTGCAAGGGTACCAACCGAAACGATTTTTTGTAGCCGGCTTTTCACTGGGCGGCAATTTTGCGCTGCGATTAGCTTTGGTGGCGCCTGCTGAAGGCTTGCCGATTGAAGCGGTTTTTGCTATTTGCCCGCCGGTTGACCCATCCGCGGTGATGCGCGAGCTGGAAACGGGCCCGCCAATTTATCATTGGTACTTTATGAAAAAATGGCGCGGCTCATTGCGTCGAAAACGCGAGTTATTTCCAGAAACACATGATTTTGATGATGCTATTCTCAAGCGCGATATGCGCGGCCTCACACAATGGTTGGTTGAACAACACACACCATGGGAGCATGAGGAACAGTATTTTTCCAAGTATTCGGTGGCAGAGGGAAACTTGAGCAGCTTAACGGTGCCTGCGTATATTTTAGCTGCCGAAGATGATCCGGTGATTCCCATTGCCAGCTTGAAGGCCCTACAACTGCCGGATATCGCTAAACTTGAAATAAGCCAGCATGGCGGTCATTGCGGGTTTATCGAGAATTGGAACATGCAAGGCTTTGCGGAGCGTTGGTTAAAAAACGCCATCGTGCAAGCCGTAAACCGGCCAGAGAACGCCGCGTAAGCTGGATTTATTCGAACAGTGGCAACAGTAACAGTAAGGCGCCACCTAATACAATTCGGTACCATGCAAAACCAGTAAAACGATGTGTTTGAATATATTTCAACAACCATTTCACCGCAATAAATGCCGTAATGGTTGAGGCGATGAAGCCCACAGCAAAAGCACTCCAGTTTTCATTGGCACCGGCATCGAGTTCTTTCATTAAGGCATACGCGCTGGCGGCGTACATGGTGGGAATGCCAACCAAAAAAGCAAATTCGGTGGCGGCGCCGCGGTTTTTGGTGCCAAATAACATCGCGGCAAAAATAGTGGCCGCCGATCTTGACGTGCCAGGAAAAATAGCGGCTACAACTTGCGCAAGCCCAACGGCAATGGCAACAGGCCATGTGATGGCTGTTTCCGGCGCGTTTAATTCAGTTTTGTTTTCAGCCCAAAACATCACAAAAGCGCCAATGATTAATGCCCATGCAACGGGTTGTACGGTGTCGGGCAAACTCAAACCCATTTTTCCGGCTATAAATCCCAGCACCACTGTAATTAAAAAAGCCACCAACAGCTTTAAGGCATAATCCCAATTTTCTTTTTCACGCAGGCCAGT
>JAGNUI010000050.1 GCA_017987065.1 Arenimonas sp. | reverse complement strand
TAAGCAATTTGCTGTGCTTCAGGTTCGCTGCAGTTATTAAAAGTATTTATTTTTTCAAGACAGGGTTTGCCGGTGGTTAGCGTGCCGGTTTTATCAAACACCACTTGATTTAACGTTAACAGTTTTGCTAAAGCGGCAGGCTTTAAAACCACAACACCAATTCGCGCTAAGGCATCAAAGGCTGAAGAAACCGCGGCAGGAACAGCTAAAGATAATGCGCATGGGCAAGCCGCCACTAATACAGCTAAGGCAACAGAAAACGCTTTGTCAGAATCAATCTGCCACCAGATAGCAAAAGCCATGCCAGTGATTGCGAACATTAATAGGACAAAACGTCCAGCAAGGCGTTCAGCCCATACTTGCTCTGGCGGTTGATTGCTTTGCGATTTTTCAACTAAACGTAAAATGTGTGAGAGTTGTGTGTCACTGCCTATATGGCTAACCTGCATGCTTCCGGCATTAGGCCCAAGTGTGCAACCAGCGAACAGACTATCGCCTTTTTGCTTCAGTTTTAACTCAGCTTCGCCGGTCAGTAAGCTTTCATCAACTTCGATTGCTTCAGATAATAAAACGCCATCAGCCGCTATTGAATCGCCCGGTGATAAATATATATGGTCGCCAACAATAAGTTGGCTAATCGCGCATTGTTCACGCTCAACGCCATTCATCCGCCAAGCAAATTGCGGTTGCGCGCGCGCCAATAAATCCACTTGCGCCCTGGCTTTATTACGTGCGAATCGTTCGAGCACTCTGGCCGAGAGCAAGAAAAATACAAACATCGCAGCGGCATCAAACCAAATGTGTTGGCCGCCCACCAATGTTTGATAAAGGCTGGCAAAATACGCAAGCAAAATACTGCTGGCTGCTAAGGTGTCCATGCCCAGTTGCCGGTGTTTTATTTCACGGAGCATGCCAGAAATAAATTCGCTACCAGAGTAAAAAACCACGGGCGAACACAGCAAGAAAGTTAGCCAACGAAAAAAATCCCGGGTTGCCAGTGACATCTCGCCTTGTGTATCAAAATACAAGGCTTCTGAGAACATCATGGTTTGCGTGGTAACTAATGCTGCCAGACCTAATTTTAGGAGTAGTCTGTTTCTTTCACGGCGTTTTTGTTGTTCAAATTCTTCATTAATTGACAGGTAGGGCTTGTAACCCAAACGGGCTAGTTGCGTGCATATAACCGACAGCCTGGATTTTATTGGATTCCATAAAATTTCAATACGTCCGGTTATGGCATTGGCATTAACCGAATGCACCGCTGGATTTTTCTGCAACGCTTTCTGGATGAGCCATGCGCAGGCTGCACAATGCATGCCGTTAGTCAGCAAAACAATTTGCGTCTGGCCATTAATGTTGCGGCAATGCGTATTTTGTATTTCAACACGATCCCAAGCAGAATAATCAAGGTTTTGTTCATCGACTTTACTGGCTTGCTGATTGCGCAGTTGGTAGTAATCGCCCAAGCCTTCCTGCTCAATCCATTGTGCGGCGTGGGCACAGCCAAGACAACAAAATTGACGCGATATTCCATTGAGTATGAATTTTACATCGGCGCCATTCAACATTTCATCACAATGAAAACACTGGGCTGTTGCTGGCATAGGTCGCCTTATTCAGTGCTTAAAGCAGGTGTTAGCGTGATGTTTGATTGATCATTATAACTACCGACTAGACGCCAGGTTTTTTCAGCATCCCTAAGCATAATCTGCTGCGCTTTGAAGTCCAAAGGCTTCGACATGGTGGTTGACTTGGCATTGGCCAGCAGCAACACATCGATATCGCGCTCGGCGCGGTTCGGGTGAACAAACACCAGATGCATGTCTTTTTCGGCGAGCGACATTGGCACGGTCTTTAAGCTAATCGACCATGGTTTGGATTGTTTATCGATAATTAGAAAAGCGCGGTAATTTCTATCGGTAGCGGTTCGATCTTCAGTGCTTTCTAACGTTTGCGCCTGTGAGATGCGCTGCACAGAGGCGGGGTCCATATCCATTGGCCCGGATTGCCGAGCAATGAAGTAGGTTGCGATACCGGCAACGACCGTCAATGCGGGGATGCCAGCCATCAGCCAGACCATCGGCTCCTGCCAGGCCTTACGTTGTTCGGTCATTGAATGGGTCCAAAAAAACGTGATTCTTCAGTAACAATTTCTTTTGAGCCCTGCGTGCTGATATTGAATTGGATGTCGCGCTTGCCTTTGATTGTATCCATCGGGGCACGCAAAGTAATTGGTAGCGTCAGCACTTGTTCGGGCAGGGCGGAAATCAGAACCGGCGATTCGACCAACATGATATCGGCACTTTCCTGCAAGGTGACGCTAAAGATTTGCGGCTGGTTGCTTTTGTTCACGAGTCGAATAGTGAACGCGTTTTCAATAAAGCCATCATCGTTAAGCCGGTACAGCTGCTTATCGCGCATCACATCGACCAGCAGCGATTCGCGGTGGGCGATGCCGTAGATAGTACCGGCCAGCAGTGCAACCAACAACGTAGCATATATGATGATACGCGGCCTGAAGAAATTGACTTTGTGGCCGATCAGCGCGTTATGGGTGGTGTAGCGCACCAGACCTTTCGGATAGCCCAATTTATCCATGACCTCGTCACAGGCGTCGATGCAGGCGCCACAAGCGATACATTCATACTGCAGCCCGTTACGGATATCGATACCTGTTGGGCAGACCTGCACGCAGATGGTGCAATCAATACAGTCTCCGAGCTGCTCAGCATCCGATACCTTGATATCAACCAGATTGAGGCCACTGTGGTCAACGATTAGGCCGGTGGAAATCGCGGCATCGCCCGTGTGTTTTGTTTTGGCATTGGCAATCACGTAATCATTAGCCATGTTTTCTTCGATCAGGCCGCGTGGCCGTTCCAAAACGCTGGCCAGACTACCTTTCTTGCGCGCACCGCGCGGTTCGCCACGTTTCGCGTCATAGCTAATAATCAAAGTGTTCCGGTCGAACATGGCACTCTGAAAACGAGCGTACGGGCACATGTATTTACAGACCTGCTCGCGCATCACCCCAGCGAAACCATAGGTTGCCAGCGCGTAGAACAACAGCCAGAACACAGCCCAACCCGATGCGGTGCCAGCTAGCAAATCCATGCATAGCCCGCGAATCGGGGTGAAGAAGCCGGTGAAGGTGAGACCAGTCCACAGCGCGAAGGTAACCCACAACAGATATTTAGAGCCCTTCTTACGAAACTTTTCAGCGCTCCAGGGTGCGGCGTCGAGTTTCATGCGTTGGGAGCGGTTACCCTCGGTCCAGCGTTCCATCCACATGAATACTTCAGTCCATACCGTTTGTGGGCAGGCATAGCCACACCACAGGCGACCAGCAACAGCGGTAAAGAAGAACAGCGACAGCGCTGCCATTATCAGCAGTAGGGCTAGGAAGATAAAATCTTGTGGCCAGAAGGTTAGCCAGAGGATGTAGAACTTGCGTTCTGGTAGATCGAATAATACCGCCTGGCGGCCTTCAACCTGAAGCCAGGGCATCACATAATAAAGCCCGAGCAGCACATATACCGCTGCATGACGTAGTTTTTGAAATAAGCCGTCTATTTCGCGTGGGTAAACCTTACGCTCGGAAACGTACATCGCGCCATCATCGATGACTTCGCTTGGTATCTTCTGACCCATGATGCTAGAGCCTTAATCGGTGGGTGGTTTATTGAAACGGCTGGAGGGTCTTAACAAAATCCAGGTGAACAAACATGCACTGGCAGTTGCCAGCCAGAACATGAAAAAAGCAATGCTGTATCCGGCTTCCCGGCTGATATCGAAGTTGGGGAAAGTGATATCGCGCAGTTGCAGCGGATCAATGAACGCGAAAAACACCATGGTCGCCACACAGGCGGTGAAGAACGAGGGCCAAAGCACTGCGCCCACTTTTTGGGCTAGTGGGCGCGGTGGGTGATCGAAAGGCGTTTCTGCGTTGATTTTCATTGCTTTTTAGATTGCGACAACGAATACACGTATGCGGCAGCTAGGCGGACCTCTGTTTCGCCAATTAAGGGCAGATGTGCCGGCATTTGGCCAGCACGTCCATTATTAATGCCGTACTTGATGTCCTCAAGCGAGCTGCCATACATCCAGTCTTTGTCGGTCAGATTTGGTGCGCCAAGAGCAACATTGCCTTTGCCGTCAGCTCCATGGCAAGCGGCGCAGACACCGGCAAATAATTTTCCGCCGGCCGAAGCCAAGCTTTCATCAACGTTCATACCAGACAGTTTTTGCACATAGACCGCCGTTTCCGTAACCGCTTGTTCGGAGCCCAATACGGCCGCCATCGGTGGCATGACTGCAGCGCGACCGCCTTCTACGTTGACGCCGCCTTTGATGGTGGTCACGATGCCCTCAGGTGAGCCGTCAAATTTCCAGATGCTGTCGCTGAGTTTTGGGAAGCCTTTCGCGCCGCCGGCATCGGAGCCATGGCAGGTTGCGCAGTTATTGGCGAAAATCTGCTTACCAGTGGTCAATGCCGCCGAATCCTTGGCGATCTGGTCGATGCCTTGGCCTTCGAAGCGCGCATACATGGCTTGCAGTTTTTCATCGGCCTTGGCCTTCACAGCGTCATGCTCCGACTTCGAGCTCCAATTCGCCATGCCTTGGGTATGCTCTGCACTCGGGTAGTAAACCAGATAGCCGATGGCGAATACGATGCTCAGATAAAACAGGATGATCCACCAGCGCGGCAGCGGCTTATTGTATTCGGTTAGGTCACCATCCCAAACATGTCCGGTGGTTTCGGTTGAGTTTTGGGTGTCGCCGCTATTGCGCTTTTTGGAGGTCGACCACAACAGCCAGGTTGAGCCGACAATCATCAGCGCAACCAGAATGAGGACGTAATAGGTCCAGAAATTTGTCATTTGGATTTCTCCGAGATATCGTCTACGGCAAGGCGGGCAGCTTCATCGAACTCGGCTTTGCGTTTAGGGCTGTATGCCCAGATCGATCCGGCGATGAAAAGCACTAAAAGAGTCAGCGAAATGATTCCTGAGAGCATGGGTTATCCTTTTGGCCGGAACTTGCCGAGCTGTTGTAGGTAGGCGATTAGCGCGTCCATCTCGGTCTTGCCTTCCAAGGCAGCGGGCGCCGCGTCTATGTCGGCATCGGAGTAGGGGTCGCCGATGGTTTTCAGCGCACGCATGCCGGCCTGTACCTGCCCCGGATCCAAGGCACGATCCGCCATGAAAGCGTACGTCGGCATATTCGACTCAGGCACCACATCACGTGGATTACTTAGATGGACCCGATGCCAGTCATCGGAATAACGACCGCCGATGCGTGCCAGATCCGGCCCAGTGCGTTTACTACCCCACTGGAACGGACGGTCGTAGACCGATTCGCCAGCTACCGAATAAGCACCGTAACGCTGGGTTTCGAAGCGCAACGTGCGGACCATCTGGGAATGACAGTTGTAACAGCCTTCACGAATGTAGATGTCGCGACCGGCCAATTCCAAGGCGGGGTAAGGCTTGACGCCGGGAGCCGGTTTGATGGTTTCCGCCTGATACATCAAGGGCACGATTTGCGCCAGCCCGCCGAATGCGATGACTACCGCAATCAGGATGGCCATCAAGCCAACATTGGTTTCAATTTTTTCATGGCTCATAGTATTGACCTCAGCCGTGTGCGTGTTCGGTGACGACGGGAACCAACGGCGATGCGAATTCGCCTTTGGCCTGTTGCAAGGTCTTAATCATGTTGTATAGCATCAACAACATACCGACCAATACTAGTAGCCCGCCCAATAAGCGCACCAAATAGTAAGGATAGGTGAACTTGACGATTTCCACGAAAGCATATTGCAAGGTGCCGTCTGGGTTGGTGGCGCGGCTCATCAAACCTTGGCCGATACCAGAAATCCACATTGAAACGGTATATAACACCACACCAATCGTATGTATCCAGAAATGTGTATCAATTAATTTGGTGGAAAACATCTCCTTCAGACCAACCACACGCGGAATCAACATGTAGCAAGCACCAATGGAAATCATCGCAACCCAACCCAAAGCACCGGAATGCACATGACCAATGGTCCAGTCGGTGTAGTGACTGAGCGCATTGACGGTTTTAATCGACATCATTGGGCCTTCAAAAGTCGACATGCCGTAGAACGACAGCGAGACGATTAGAAACTTCAAGATCGGGTCGGTACGTAATTTATGCCATGCGCCTGATAAAGTCATCATGCCGTTAATCATGCCGCCCCAGCTTGGCGCTAATAAAATGATTGAAAATGCCATGCCAACCGATTGGGCCCAGTCAGGAATCGCGGTGTAATGCAAATGATGCGGACCAGCCCACATGTAGATGGCAATTAAGGCCCAGAAATGCACGATTGATAGGCGATAGGAATACATTGGGCGCCCAGCTTGTCGTGGCACAAAATAATACATCATGCCCAAGAAGCCAGCCGTTAAGAAAAACCCAACCGCATTATGACCATACCACCACTGCACCATGGCATCCACGGCACCAGAATAAATTGGATAGCTATGCGTAAGTGAGGTTGGAATCGCCAATGAATTCACGATGTGTAAAACCGCAACCGCAATGATAAAAGCACCATAGAACCAGTTAGCAACGTAAATATGCGGAATTTTGCGTTTCATAATAGTGCCGAAGAACAGCACGGCATATGAGACCCAGACCGCCGCCAGCAAAATATCGATCGGCCAGATCAGCTCGGCGTATTCCTTGCCCTGGGTCAGGCCCAGTGGCAGAGTGATGGCGGCTAGCACAATGACGGCTTGATAGCCCCAAAATACGAAAGAGGCCAAACCATCAGACAGAAGCCGAACATGGCAGGTTCGTTGCACCACAAACAGGCTAGTGCCCAAAAGAGCACAACCACCAAAGGCGAAAATCACCGCATTGGTATGTAGTGGTCGCAGGCGACCAAAGCTGAGCCACTCACCTAGATTTAGAGACGGCCAATACAGCTGTGAGGCGATGATTACACCAACCAGCATGCCCACAATCCCCCAAATTACGGTCATAACCGTAAATTGCTTGACCACCTTATCGTTATAGGTGCTCGCTTTGTCAATTGAAGCCATACAACCTCCCAGTCATTTTCAATATATAGTTTGCCTGAATCACACAGATGCGGTTTTGATTCAAGTCAATTTTTTAAAGCCATTTGGCTTTTTTCAAGGTCCAATACAATGTTAAACAAGTTGTGGTTACTAATGCAAACAAAATTCCATAGCTATATTTGTAGCCCAGTTCCGGCATGAATTCGAAGTTCATGCCGTACCAGCTGGTAATCAGTGTTGGAGCAGCCAGTAAAGCCGCCCAGCCAGCCAAACGTTTCATGGTATCGCCTTGCGAAACCGTTACCAAGGATAAATTAGTGGTCATCGCCGAGCTGATGGTTTCACGCATGGTATCAATAGACTCATTCAGTCTGATGACATGGTCGTGCACGTCACGCAAATAAACCCGGACCTCATCTTTAATTAGATCGGTGTGGAATTCTAAAAGCGTGGTAAGAATGTCTTGCAATGGCGAAACAGCTAGCCGGAGTTTGGTTAAATCAGTGCGTAATCGAAACAAATGGATGATGGTATCGCGTTGGTACTCTGAAGAAAGAATGTTTTCTTCCAAATTGTCCAGAATTTGCTCGTAGCGTTGCACAATCGGGAAAAAATTATCGACAATTAAATCGAGTACGGTGTACAACGCCATGCCGGTGCCGAGGTTTAGATAATCTTTATTGTGCTCACAACGTTCGCGAGCTGGTGCATGCGATAGCGAGCCTTCATGCCGGACCGTTAAAATGAAATGGGCACTCAGAAATATGTGTGTTTCGCCGTATTGGATTTGCTGGTCTTTAATTTGTGCGGTATTCACTACAATGAATAAACAATCGCCAAAACGTTCAATTTTGGAGCGTTGATGCGCTTTATGTGCATCTTCAATCGCTAATAAATGCAAATCGAATTCAACTTGCATTTTGAACAGTAAGGGCTCATCAGGCCGGTATAAGCCAACCCAAATAATGCTGCCATCATTGAGTGCCAGTGCGTCGGAAATTTTATCCAGACTCAATTCGTGTTGGTTACCATTCGAGTCGTATCGAGCGATAAATCGGATTTTTTCACTTCGGCTTTCAAAAGGGATGGGTGTTTGCATACTCACATCATAAACAGCCAATGGTTATCCGCAAGCTATTTATTCACACTGGCCTTGTTTATTTGCCGAGTAATGGCCCAATGCACCGGCAAGAACATTAATAACCAATTGATGTTGCTCTGCTGGGGTAGTGGCAACAGCTTGATAATCACTGCCAAAGCTGCCAGAGCGGCTACTAATTTAACCGTTAAATGGAAGGCACTAAGCCATTTAGGCGATCTGTTTCGCAGTAAAAATAAAATAATGCACAGCCATGCCAAAGGAGAGAACAGTAATATATTTTCATTGCCATGCACAAAATAATGCTCGGTGGCAAGCCAAATGGCGAGCAAGGCACTGCCAATTAAGCCAGAAATAAACCAGAAGCCAAGCGTTAACGCATTAAATAAGCGTGGTTTTTGGCCTGCCAAGCTAAATAAAAGTGCCAAAGCAATCCCAATGAAGGTGGCTTGTAATGACCAATCAGGCATTTCATCGGGCGGTGTTGGTAATTTATGTGGCAGCACGTTTTGCACATCGCTAACCAAAGCTTTGCCGTTAGGCAGTTTAGTTTCGGACAAGCTTTGCGCTAAGCGCATCGGAATAAAAGCATCTTGCCAGCGATTGAGTGGCTTGTCGCCATGGCTGCTCATGGCCAAATCAAAACCAAGAAACATCCACGTAGCAGGCCACGCTAAACGAACAGATTCGCTACGATAAGTATTGCCAAGTGAGCTGGAGGTCATTTGTTTTTGCAATTGACCATTTAGCGTTTCATCGAG
>JAGNUI010000049.1 GCA_017987065.1 Arenimonas sp. | reverse complement strand
AAGGGAATATTGCATTCAGAAAATTCTTGGCAATTTTGCAGCATCGCCTCATAGCTGTCGGGGCCAACAATGCCAAAACTGACATCGGCCACATCCTTAACGTGATTTTCAAAGGAACGCATCATCGCGCCAGGGTGAAAGGCGGTAATTTGATTGTCGTCAAGATCGGTGGTGATAAAAGCTTGCGCAGTAAATAAATCAGGCAAAATTTTAACTTGGGTTAGTGGCACGCCGCATTGTTCAAAATGTTCGCGGTACGGGCCGAAATCTTGGCCGACGGTTGCCATCGGCATGGGTTTGCCGCCTAACAGTTTCAAATTATAGGCAATATTGCCGGCACAACCGCCGAATTCCTTACGCATGCGCGGAACAAAAAACGACACATTCAGGATATGTACTTTGTCAGGCAGAATATGGTTCTTGAATTGGTCTTGAAACACCATGATGGTATCAAAAGCTAAGGAACCGCAAATTAGGGCGACTGACATTCTAATACTCTGAAATTCATAAGGTCTTGTATTTTACCTGAATGAGTCAGTTCTGTCTGAATATTTAACGAATCGGATTTAGGTTTTACTTGTTCAAAAGTGCTTAAAACGGTATCCTATAAAGCTGTTTAAAACCCTCATTTTATAAGGCTTTTCCTGATGTTCAAAAAGCTTCGTGGCCTGTTTTCCAACGACCTGTCAATTGATCTTGGAACTGCCAATACGCTCATTTACGTGCGTGGCCAAGGCATCGTTCTGAACGAGCCATCGGTTGTTGCCATCCGCTCTAGTCGCCATGGCCATAATTCGCACTCTGTTGCTGCAGTGGGTATGGACGCTAAGATGATGTTGGGCCGTACGCCTGGCAATCTTACCGTTGTACGACCTATGAAAGATGGCGTTATTGCAGACTTTACTTATACCGAAGAAATGTTGAAGCATTTTATTCGCAAAGTACACACCTCACGGTTTTTGCGCCCGAGTCCTCGGGTATTAATTTGCGTACCTTGTGGTTCAACGCAAGTCGAGCGTCGTGCTATTAAAGAGTCAGCCATGGAAGCCGGAGCACGCGACGTGTTCATTATTGAAGAACCGATGGCGGCCGCTATTGGTGCCGGTATTCCGGTTGCTGAAGCGTGTGGCTCAATGGTTATTGATATTGGTGGTGGTACCACCGAGGTTGCCGTTATTTCACTCAACGGTATTGTTTATTCGCAATCGGTAAAACTTGGCGGTGATCGCTTCGATGAAGCGATTGTGAATCATGTTCGTCGCACTCGTGGCACCTTAATTGGTGAATCGACAGCCGAGCGAATAAAGCTTCAAATCGGTTGCGCCTATCCGCAACAGGAAATCAAAGAAATGCATGTTTCAGGTCGTAACCTTGCTGAAGGTGTGCCTCGTGAAATTGTTATCAATTGCAACGATGTTCTGGAAGCGTTGCGTGAACCACTTTCTGGCATTGTTAGTGCCATTAAACTGGCATTGGAGCAAACACCTCCTGAATTATGCTCAGACATGACCGAACGCGGCATTGTACTCACCGGAGGTGGTGCTTTGTTGAAAGACATTGATAAATTAATCTCTGAAAAAACCGGTTTGCATGTGCATATTGCCGATGATCCATTGACATGCGTGGCTCGAGGCGGTGGCAAAGCCTTAGAGCTGATTGATATGATGGGCGGTGGTGAACTCTCAACTCGCGAATAATTCGTGGCTCGGGATAAAAATAATTCTACGATATTCGATGGCGGTCTGCGAGCGCGTCTGCCATTTCTGTTTTACTGCATGTTAAGTATTGTCTTGATGTTAATCGATAATCGCTTTTCGTTCAGTCAATACATCCATAAACAAACCAGTGCCTTGTTATCGCCAGTATGGTGGCTAGCAGGTCGGCCGTATGTGTTTTGGCAATTGGCAAGTGATGCCGTGCAAACTAATCAAAGCTTGCATCAGCAAGTTAAAGTCGCAGATCAAAAACAATTAAAGACCGATTTAGCGCTTCAACAATTGGGGCTATTGCAAGCAGAAAATAATGAATTTCGGGCCTTGTTGAATGCCCAGCAACGCATTGCGCCAGCAGCACGCCTCGTTGAATTAATTTCTGTTAGTCCAGAACCAAACCAGAAGCACTTTGTGATCAATCATGGTGCGAATCAGGGTGCTAAAGTTGGGCAAGTAGTGATTGATGCCAATGGCTTAGCGGGTCAGGTTGTTGAAGTATTTGCTGGAACCTCGGTGGTTATTGCTATCACTGATGCTGATCATGCTATTCCCATTATGGTGACCCGTTCTGGATTTCGCTCCATCGTGTTTGGACAAGGTAACGATCGTAACTTGGCGCTAAGTAATTTAACGCCAAGCGATGATGTTAAAGTGGGCGACATTTTAGTGACTTCTGGTGTGGGGGGACGATTTCCTCCAGGCATTCCAGTTGGGGTGGTGAAGGCATTTCGACAAGATGCAGTGATGACATTTTTAAATGCACAAATCACACCATTTGCTCGTTTAGGCTATGGCCGGCATCTATTGTTATTACAAGAAAACCTTCAACCTAAAGCTAAAGCAATATTGCCAACTGCAAGCTCAACCAAAACACCTGCAGCAACTTTACAAGCTCCGCCAAAAATAGTTGAGAAAACGCCTGATGCAAAGCCGGAGGTCAAGCCATGATCCTTCGTGATTCACCAAGCTTTCGCTGGTTAAGTGTGTTGTTTTGGTTCCTCATTATGATTTTACCAATGGCCAACTGGTTATCTGCTTTACGGCCCTTTTTCTTGGCACTGGTTTTGATTTTTTGGATTTTGGAAACACCACAGAAAATTGGTCTGGGTCGCGTTTTTTGTATTGGCTTGGTGTTGGATATTTTCAGTTTCACCGTGCTGGGTGAGCATGCCTTACGCTTGTTGATTATTTGTGGTGTTGTGCATCAATTCCGTAATCAATTTAGATTTTACCAACTATGGCAACAGTCCGTGCTCATTATGATTTTGTTATATTTTGACCAATTAGTGCTTTGGTTTATACGCTACCTGCAAGGCATGTCAGTGCCGGTCATTGAAACATTGGCATCGCCATTTATTGCCTTTCTAATATGGCCTTGGCTTTATATCGTGCTCGATAATTGGCGTTTACAGATCAGAACCCAATAAACATGGCAGAGCTGATAAAAAATCAATATTTTGAAGCTGAGCTTTTCAGGAAGCGAACCTACATCTCGTTATTGATAGTGATTGTTATGCTGGCACTGTTAGCATTTGGATATTTTCGCCTGCAAGTACTGATGTTTGATAGTTATCAGCAACTGGCCAATAGCAATCGAATTAAGTTAAGGCCAACCTTGCCTGCTCGTGGTTTGATTTACGACCGCAATGGTATTTTGCTAGCGGATAATGTTTCTGCCTATCGATTGGAACTCATTCCTGAGCAAGTTGAGAATATTGAAAAAACGCTAATTGAATTAGGAAAAATAATTGAACTTAGCGCAGACGATTTAAAACGCTTTCATCGCGCTAAAAATAACTCGAGGAATTTTCTACCGATTGCCGTTAAACTTCGCCTAAGTGAAGATGAAGTGGCTGCCTTTGCCGTTAATCGCTATCGATTCCCAGGTTTGGAAGTGACCCCATATTTAACGCGACGTTATTTATACGGCGATTTGTTCGCGCATGTTATTGGCTATGTGGCACGATTAGATCAAGAAGATCTAAAAGCAATGGGTGATGAGCGATATTCTGTTTTATCGCATACTGGTAAAACTGGCATAGAGCGTGCCTATGAAGAGCAGCTGCGTGGCACCATTGGCTATGAAGAAGTAGAGACCAATGCCCGTGGACGCTCTTTGGGTGTTTTAAAGCGCCACGTATCTTTGGCCGGTACTGATTTAAAACTGAGCATTGATCTCAATTTACAGAAAGCAACCGTTGCAGCCTTTGGAGAATTTACCGGCTCAGCATTAGCGGTTGATCCGAAAACAGGTCAGGTGCTTGCGATGGTGAGCTTGCCGTCATTCGATACTAATTTGTTTGTCAATGGCATTTCAACCACTGATTACGTGGCTTTATCAACAGATCCGTCACGACCGCTTTTTAACCGAAATGTACGAGGTGGCACACCACCTGGCTCGACCATCAAACCGTTCGTGGCATTAGCGGGCTTGCAGTCAGGCTTGCGAATACCAGAAGATAAAATTTTATCTACGGGTGAGTTTTTTATAGCCGGGCAGCGCCGAGGTTATCGTGATTCTCATAAGGGCGGGCATGGTTGGGTTGATTTATACAGCTCAATTGCTGAGTCGGTCAATACGTACTATTACAAATTAGCCTTGGATTTGGGCATCAAAAAATTTGATTTTTATATGCGCCAGTTCGGCTTTGGGCAAGCAACCGGTATTGATTTGATTGGTGAGAATATTGGCATTGTGCCGTCGCCTGAGTGGAAGCGAAAGCGCTTGAAGCAGCCGTGGTTTAAAGGCGAAACGGTGATTGCAGGAATCGGTCAAGGCTATTGGGTGGTAACGGCACTGCAATTAGCGCAAGGTACCGCCAGTCTTGCTAATGGCGGAAATCGAATTCCATTACGGATTGTTAAACAAACCCACACAGGTCTTAATCAGCCGTGGCTTGCCTTAGAAAAGCCGGCGTCGGTATCAATCGGTGCTAGTCAAAAGCATTTAGATGCCATTCAAAGAGGTATGCAAGACACCATGCAAAGCCCGCGCGGAACCGGCTATAGTATTGGTAAGAATGCACCGTATACGATTGCTGGTAAAACCGGCACCGTTCAAAAAATAAGCCGCAAAGGCAACATCAGTAGCGACCCTAAAAATTTGCCCTTACATCTTCGTCATCAAGCTTTATTTATTGGCTACGCGCCGGTAGAAGATCCTAAAATTGCATTAATTGTTATTGTGGAGCACGGTGGATATGGTTCAAGTACCGCTGGGCCGATTGCTCGTAAGATGATGGATGCTTATTTATTAGGTACGCCAGCACCCGAGCCCGTTGTGGCGGTTGAGCCATGATTAGCAAAGCTATGCTCAACATCAAACAATGGCTCAGTCGAATCTTTTCACGCGTGGATGTGCCGCTTTTCTTTGCCTTATTAGCCATTATGGTAGTGAGCTTGCTGGTGCAATCCAGCGCTGGAGATAATGCATGGCATGCCGTTATGGCACAAGGTTCGCGCTTTGTTCTGGGTGCAGTGATTATGTTTTTACTAGCTAATACCAGCCCAGTTAATTTACGTGCCTGGACGCCTTGGGTGTATGGCTTTACCTTGGCATTAATGCCTTTGGTGTTTATTTTTGGCAGTGGCCGCAGTGCTAATTTATGGCTCAATCTGGGATTTTTTTATTTGCAGCCTGGTGAGCTTTTGAAAATAAGTGTGCCAATGATGGTGGCGTGGTATTTGAACCAACAAGTGTTGCCGCCAAGTTGGAAAACTTTGCTGGTGTGCGCCGTTATTGTTGGCGTGCCGTTTGTGTTAATTGCCAAGCAGCCGGATTTTGGTACGGGTGTCTTGGTGGTGGCCTCAGGTGGTTTTGCACTGTTCTTAGCAGGATTGCAGTGGCGGCGGATTTTATTTTTCATCACTCTAATTGGTGCGGCAATTCCAATTGGGTATCAATTTTTGATGCCTTATCAGAAAGATCGCATCAATGTTTTCCTGAATCCAGAGAGCTCGCCGCAAGGGGCCGGTTGGAATATTATTCAATCTAAAATCGCCATTGGTTCTGGCGGTTTTTGGGGCAAAGGCTGGGGGCAAAGTTCGCAGGCTCATTTGGATTATTTGCCAGAGCACACCACTGATTTTGCGTTCGCAGTGTTCTCTGAAGAATGGGGTTGGTTTGGCGTTTTAATTGTGTTGCTGATTTACCTGTTTATTATCTTACGAAGTATGTGGATGGCAATGAATTCGAAAGATACTTTTTCGCGCTTATTGGCAGGATCCTTAGCTCTCACTTTCTTCATCTATATTTTGGTTAATGGTGGTATGGTTGCAGGCTTGTTGCCGGTGGTGGGTGTTCCAATGCCTATGATCAGCTATGGCGGAACCTCAGCCGTTTCCCTGATGGCCGGATTCGGATTAATTATGTCGGCCTATGCACACCGTAAATATCACATCGATTAAGCAATGCATTTTATTCACATATGGAATGTTTATAATTCTTATTTTAAAACAAGGAATCATTCATAATGTTGCCACCTCGCGAAGATTTGCACTTCTTATTGTTTGATTGGCTGCACGCCGAAAACTTGGTCGAGCAACCAGCATTTGCTCATGTAGACCGCGACAGCGCCGAAGCGATGCTTGATGCCGCCTTAAATCTTGCAGCGGCTGAGTTTTTACCGCATGCAGCGAAATCAGATAGCAATCCGCCAATTTTCAGTGATGGCAAAGTAACTCTTATTCCAGAAATCGCGCAGGCTTTGGCCGCCTATCGCGAGGCAGGTTTTTTTGGAATGGAAGCACCCTTAGACGAATCAGGCTTGGGCTTGCCTTACACGGTAGTGGCTGGTATTGCTGGAATATTTTCGGCCGCCAATATTGCCACCAATGGCTATGCATTTTTAACGCAGGCGGCTGCCAAGCTAATTCGTGAAGTAGGAAGTGACGATCAAAAGCGTCGTTATTTGCCAGCCATGGTGGATGGCCGATGGTACGGTACGATGTGTTTATCTGAGCCGCAAGCAGGTTCCAGTTTGGCTGACATTCGTACAACGGCCGAGCCATTGCCTGATGGACGATATGCACTACGTGGTAACAAAATGTGGATCAGTAGTGGCGACCATGACATGGCTGAGAACATTGTGCATTTGGTGCTTGCCAAAATTCCTGGTGGGCCAGCGGGTAGTAAAGGTATTTCCTTGTTTCTTGTACCAAAGCGTCATGTGGATGCTGATGGCCATGCTGGCGATAGTAACGGTGTAACGCTCATTGGGCTTAACCACAAATTAGGTACACACGGCCAGGTTAATTGCTTGTTGGGCTTCGGTGATAACGAGCCATGTACCGGTGAACTCATCGGCAAAGCGCATGATGGTATGCGCGGCATGTTTGTGATGATGAATGAAGCGCGCATCGGAGTTGGACTCAGTGCGGCGATGTCTGGTTATGCAGGATATCGAGCAGCACTTGCCTACGCAAAGGAGCGTAAACAAGGTCGTGCGGTAACTGAGCGCGATCCGAGCACACCGATGTTGCCCATCATTGAGCATGCAGATGTGCGCCGCCAATTGTTGCGTGCAAAAAGCTATACAGAAGGCAGTTTCGCTTTGTGTATGTATGCGGCACGTTTGATTGATGACGCAAAAGCAGGAAATGCTGGTGCTGCTGAAGCACAAGCACTCGTTGATTTGTTGACGCCGATCGTTAAAGCATGGCCTTCCGAATATGCACTTGAAGCAAACTCTATTGCTATTCAAGTACATGGCGGTGCTGGCTATACCCGAGATTTTCCGGTGGAGCGCTTATGGCGCGAGAATCGCATTAACGCCATTCATGAAGGAACCAATGGCATGCAGGCGATGGATTTGCTCGGCCGAAAATTACTTGGTGATGGTGGCAAGGCGTTTGCACAACTTAGCCGGCGTGTTGAGGCTACACTTGTCGGTGCTCGTCATCATGAAGCCCTTGCAACACTAGCCGATCAACTTGCGCTCAGTTGGGATAAGCTTGGCCCAGCGATACAAGCCGCTGGCAATAGCGCGCGTACTGATCTTGAGCTTACTTTCGCCAACGCCTATTTACTTCTCGATGCAATGGGCCATGCAGTAGTTGCTTGGTTATGGCTTGATCAAGCACTTTGTGCAGCGAATACTTTGGCAAAAGACGATATCAGTAAACCGCGTCGTAATTTCTTGCTAGGCAAACAGGCGGCCGCACAGTATTTCATTACGTGGGAATTACCTGCCAAAGATGTGTTGTTGGAGCGCTTTGTGGCGTTTGACCCGCTTTGCCGAGATATTAATCCAGAAGTGCTTTAAAGCATGCACACACGAAATAAACTATGCTAAGTTTGATAATGAATTCTTTAATGGTTTTACCTTATGTATAAATATGCAATTGGGCTGGCAGTTTGTGTTGGTTTGCTGACCGGATGTCAAAGTTCACCGAGTAAAAAAGTACCAAGCGAGCCGGTTGTGATAGCCAAACCAGCGCCGGTCGTTATTGATGTTGTTCCTTTTAACCCAGATCTTGCGGTGCGTAAAGAACAGTTCATTAAAGACACCGCCAAAAAATACGCCATTCCTGAAAGCGATATTCGCTCGGTTTTAAGCAAAGCGGTCTACAAGCAAAGTATTGTCAATGCCATGTCGCGGCCAGCAGAGGCTACCAAAACATGGGCACAATATCGGCCGATATTCATCACTTCAAGTCGTATCGGCCAAGGTCAAAAATACCTTGCTGAAAATCGTGCTGAAGTTGAACGTATAGCCAAACAATACGGTGTGCCTGCGGAAATAATTCTCGCCATTATGGGTGTAGAAACCGGTTGGGGCGGCAATATGGGTAATCATAATGTGCTCGATGCCTTGTATACGCTGGCTTTTTATTACCCAGTGATTAATGGCAAAGCAAATCCAGCCCGTAGCGCTTTTTTTACCGATGAGTTGGCGCAATTTTTTGCTCTAAGCCGCGAAGAAGGCTTTGATATGTTGACGGTAAAAGGCAGTTATGCTGGCGCTATGGGGCTAGGGCAGTTTATGCCGTCAAGTTACCGCAAATACGCCAAAGATGGCGATGGCGATGGCAAGCGAGATCTATTCAAGTCAAAACAAGATGCCTATGCATCCATTGCCAATTATTTTATCGGTTTTGGCTGGCAAACTGGCAAACCTACTTTTGTACGCGCTACAGCAAGTGTGGGTGCGCCAGCCTTCAAGCCCGAAAATTGGGAAGCCAATTTCAGCTTGAAAGACTTGCAAAGCAAAG
>JAGNUI010000190.1 GCA_017987065.1 Arenimonas sp. | reverse complement strand
TTCACAACCACATATTCAGTGGGGTGATCGGTACGAAGCATATCTGAAACAGCCGTTTGTGCAAAAAGCAAACTGGCACTAATGGTAAAAGCAAATAAAAGTTTGCGCATGGCGAATCCCCTTACACCTTAATTATTACAACCAATATAGCCGAAAAATAACCGATTTTTGCAACAAAGAGTAAAATACTCAATCTATGTCACATTAATTTGCCAAAAACTATGAGTATTTTGAACATTCTTGAGTATCCTGACAAGCGATTAAGAACTATTGCAAGTCCCATTGAATCGGTTGATGCCGATTTGTCCCAGTTAATTATTGACATGTTTGAGACCATGTACGAAGCTCCTGGCATTGGCTTGGCGGCAACCCAAGTGAATGTGCATAAGCAATTATTGGTCTTGGATGTGTCTGAAGATAAGAGTCAGCCAATGGTTTTTATCAACCCGGCTATCATTGCGCATAATGGTAGTCAGGTGTATCAGGAAGGTTGCCTGTCGTTGCCAAATATCTATGCTGACGTAAAGCGCTTTAATCAAATCACCGTCAGCGCTTTAGATAAACAGGGTGAAAAGTTCATTATTGAAGCCGATGGATTGTTGGCCATTTGTATTCAACATGAAATGGATCATTTAATCGGAAAAGTATTTGTTGATCATCTTTCTCCGCTAAAACGCGCATTAGCTGATAAGAAATTAGCCAAGCAGCGCAAGCTAAACGCTGAACAAGACTAATGGCATTGCGGTTAATTTTTGCAGGCACGCCCGAATTTGCCGTGCCAAGTTTGCGCGCGGCAGCCGAACGTGGCGAGGTCGTTGCGGTCTATACGCAACCGGATCGACCAGCCGGTCGTGGTCGTGTGGCGCAAGCCTCTGCCGTGAAAATGGCAGCACTTGAGTTAGGTTTGCCAGTATTTCAACCTGAAAATTTTAAAGCCAGCGAAGCGTTAGAGGCGTTGCAAAACCATCAAGCTGATCTAATGATTGTGGTGGCGTACGGTTTAATTTTGCCAACGCTTGTATTGAACACGCCTCGCTTGGGTTGTTGGAATATTCATGCATCGCTTTTGCCGCGTTGGCGTGGCGCAGCGCCCATACAGCGAGCCATTGAAGCGGGTGATAAAAAAACCGGCGTGTGTTTGATGCAGATGGAAAAAGGCTTAGATACTGGGCCGTTATTATTGCAAATGCATATTCCAATTGCCGCAAACGAAACCGGCGGTTCATTGCACGACAAGCTATCGCATTTAGGTGCCGAGGTTCTGTCGGATGGTTTGAAATTGGCACGTATTGGTATGCATTTCCAAGCCGTAGCACAAATTGAAACTGGCATGACCTATGCTAAGAAAATTGAAAAATCAGAGGCCATTCTAGATTGGCAATTATCAGCGCAAGCGCTCGAAAATAAAATTCGCGCCTTTAATCCATGGCCAATTGCCGAAACGCAAATTCAAGGCGAAAGGGTTCGGATTTATCAAGCGAAGGCTCTCGAAATCAATACTAATGAAGCACCGGGTACCTTGCTAACTGCCAATAAAGACGGCATTGATATTGCCACCTCTGAAGGTGTGTTGCGCGTATTGCAGGTGCAGCGAGATGGCGGGCGGGTGATGTCGGTTGCCGATTATTTAAATGCACGACCTTTGCCTCTTGAATAATTCTGGAGCCAACGTTAGAGCCGCAGCGGCACATGTGGTAACACAAGTGCTATCAAATGGTCGTTCACTGAAAGCCGAGTTGGCGATGGCACGCGCAGAATTTGATGATGCACGCGACAAAGCATTCCTCGAAGCTATGACTCTGGCGGTTATTCGCAATCGGCGCAGTTTGGAATTTGCATTGAGTAAGTTTTTGCAAAAGTCAGTGCAACGCCAAGACCCATTGCTGCATAGCTTATTGTTAGTTGGTTTAGCGCAATTACATCTGTTGAAAATGTCAGAGCATGCGGCGGTTTCAGCCAGTGTTGATGCCGCAAAATTGCTCGGCAAACACTCGCGGGCTGGCATGCTCAATGCCGTATTGCGTCGCAGTTTGCGTGAAGGCTTAACAGTCTCGGCTGATTTTGCAATAAACAGCAACCATCCGGATTGGCTTTTAAAACAATTACAAATTGATTGGCCAGAGGATTGGCAAGCGATAGTGCAAGCCAATAACGAGCAAGCACCGCTTTGGATTCGTGTCAATGGTGCGAAAATAACCCGCCACGATTATGCTGCCATGCTTAATCTTGAAGGCATAGCCTATAGTGCTCCCGCATTCGCTGAGCAAGCCATGTGTATTGAGCAATCCATCGCGCCGATGCGCCTGCCGGGCTGGCAAGAAGGCTTGTTAACGGTACAGGATGTTTCGGCACAATTGGCAGGCGAAGCCTTAACGCTTGAACCTGGCATGCATGTTTTAGATATGTGTGCAGCGCCAGGTGGCAAAGCGGCGCAGTTAGCCCAAACGCCACTTGAATGCTTGGTGCTACTGGATATTTATGAAAATCGCCTGCACAAAATTAGTGATTTGTTTCAACGCTTGCAGCTAAACTCCGATCATGTGCGCTTTATAAGCTGCGATGCTAGCGTGCCTTTGCCTGATGAATTGCCGCAACACTATGACGCCATTTTATTGGATGCACCGTGTTCGGCTACCGGCATTATTCGACGCCAGCCCGATGTGAAATGGCATCGGCAACCCAAAGATATTGATCAGCTCAACACCTTGCAGTGGCGGCTGTTGAAAAATGCGTGGCGCCATCTCAAACCCGGCGGGCATTTAATGTATAGCACGTGTTCGGTATTGAAAGCAGAAAATTCAGCATTGCTTGATTCTTTCCTGAAGCAAAAT
>JAGNUI010000189.1 GCA_017987065.1 Arenimonas sp. | reverse complement strand
CCACTTACGAACATTTCCACGGTTAACCCATGCCAAATCTTACCGTTTCTTTAGCAGAACGCAGTTACGCCATTCATATTGAATCAGGCTTTCTAAGCCAGCGTTCGCCCATACCAATTCTTGGCAAAAAAGCACTTTTGATTGTGACCGATAGCCATGTTGTACCACTTTATTTCGACTTACTTAAGGCGCACATTCAACGCCCTGATTGCCCGGTGTGGATTATGCCGGCTGGCGAACAAGAAAAAAATCTCGGACGTTTTACAGAGCTGATTCATTTTCTGGCAGAAAATAAATTTACACGCGACAGTTGCATTATAGCCTTGGGTGGTGGCGTGGTCGGTGATTTGGCTGGCTTTGCAGCATCGTGCTATATGCGTGGCATCGATTTTATTCAAGTACCCACCACACTGCTGGCTATGGTAGATTCCTCGGTTGGTGGCAAAACAGCTGTCGACTTGCCGGAAGGTAAAAATCTGGTCGGTGCTTTCCATCAACCAAAAGCCGTTTGGATTGACCCAAGCGTTCTGAATACGTTGCCCGAACGTGAATTTAAAGCCGGTCTTGCCGAAGTTGTTAAGTATGGTGCGATTATAGACGCTCATTTTTTTGAGTGGCTGGAAATTAATGCGCAAGCTCTACTGGCAAAGCAAGCCGATGTTTTAGAGCATGCGATTGCAAAAAGTTGCCAATTTAAGGCTGAAATTGTGATGCGCGATGAAACGGAACAAGGCGATCGCGCTCTATTAAATTTTGGCCACACCTTCGGCCACGCCTTAGAGGTGCTACTCGATTACAGCAACCTCATACATGGCGAAGCAGTTGCTATCGGCATGGTGCTGGCAGCCAAATTCTCAGCCGAACAAGGCTACGCAAGTGCAGTGGATAGTATCCGCTTAGAAAAACTATTGCAGACCTTTGGATTGCCGACACAAATGCCCATTGGATTAAACCCCGAACACATCATCGATAAAATGCGCATCGATAAAAAAGCCATCGCGGGCGAAATTCGCCTGATTTTATGGCGTGGCATCGGCAAGGCATTTATCGAAAAAAATGTTTCAAGCGTTGCTTTATTGCCTTTTCTAAAGTTGAAGTAAATTGATTGAGGTCAAAATATTTTAATTGAAGCACGCTAAAATGATGCTATCCCACAAACACAGGATTTAACCATGAAAACAAATGTTGGCAAAATAGATCGCATATTCCGCATGGTATTAGGCCTTAGTTTACTGACTTGGGGCTATATGAGCCAAAATTGGTTAGGTGCTATTGGCTTGATTCCCTTATTCACCGCCTTCTTGCGTTGGTGCCCTGCCTATTTACCTTTTGGCATTTCTACCTGCAAAACCAAGTAAGCGCTACTCGGAAACTACGCTTTCACGATACAATAGCGTCCTATGCGCGTATTAATGCAACAACCACCTCAAGGCTTGGAATCACCACGCTACGTCAGTATTAGCCTGCAACAAGATTTGTTAGGCGGCTGGCTGTTGCTCCGTGAATCTGGAATTATTGGTGGCAAAAGCCAACTTAAACGCGAACAATTTCTTGCCACCGAACCGGCCATTGATGCCTTTGAAAATGCACGCGCGGCGCACATTAAAAAAGGCTATCAGGTTATGTTTGTACAAGGTGTTACTGAGCCTAAATCATGAATACACGTTTTCTAGATACCATTGCCGGCAAGCCGGTGGATGCCACTCCTGTCTGGCTGATGCGCCAAGCTGGCCGATACCTGCCTGAATACCGTGCTACTCGCGCCAAAGCGGGCAGTTTTATGGGCTTGGCCACCAATCCGGAGCTGGCCTGCGAAGTGACTTTGCAACCGCTTGCGCGTTTTGATTTGGACGCGGCGATTTTATTTTCGGACATTCTGACTATCCCCGATGCGATGGGTTTGGGCTTAAGTTTTGCAGAGGGCGAAGGCCCACGTTTTGCAAACCCCGTTCGTACAGCCGCCGATATTTCTAAACTCGCCGTGCCAGATATGGGCCAAGCATTACGCTATGTGATGGATGCGGTTAGCCTGATTCGTACTGAGCTTCATGGCAAAGTGCCACTGATTGGCTTTTCTGGCAGCCCGTGGACACTGGCTTGCTATATGGTGGAAGGCGGCGGCTCGGCGAATTATGCTCGCGTTAAATCGCTGGCGTTAAACGATCCTAAATTAATGCACCAATTGCTTGAAGTGGTCACCGATTCGGTGATTGCGTATCTAACGGCGCAACGCGAGGCTGGCGCGCAAGCACTGATGGTGTTCGATACTTGGGGCGGCGTGCTTGCACCGCATACCTATCGTGAATTTTCACTGCGCTATTTGCAACGTATTGCCCAAGAGTTTAAACGTGGCACCGGCGACGAAAACACACCCCTCATTTTGTTTGGCAAAGGCAGTGCGCCTTATCTGGAAGAATTAGCCGCTACTGGCGCAGAAGGCGTTGGTGTTGATTGGTTAGTTTCTATGGAAGACGCTCGCCGCCGCGTGGGCAATAAAGTTGCCTTGCAAGGCAATCTTGATCCGGTCACTTTATATGCGCAACCAGAAACCATTCGCAATGAAGTCAAGCGCTGTCTGGCAAGTTATGGCAAGGGTTCTGGGCACGTGTTCAATTTAGGACATGGCATGTCGCCTGATATGAACCCTGAACACGTAAAAGTACTGGTTGATGCGGTGCACGAATTTAGTCGGCCGTATCACCAATAAACCGTAGGGGCGAATGATATTCGCCCCTACAATCAATCAATTTTAACCAGCGAATTTCGGATTTCGGCATCTTGTTCGCTGAGCAATTCGCCTTCCCATTTACCGATGACGGCCGAGGCAATTGAATTGCCG
>JAGNUI010000048.1 GCA_017987065.1 Arenimonas sp. | reverse complement strand
TGCTGTTACGCCAAGCAGTTGGACTCATCTTCATCCATAAGCGAAAAGCTCTCGCAAAGACTTGTCCATCGGAATACCCCAAAATATTGGCGATATTCAAGATGGATAGGCCAGTGTCTCGTAATAACTGACAAGACAGTTCACAACGTACTTCATTTTCTAGCTCTCGCAATGAGACGCCCTCAGTTTTTAGTCTACGTCTCAAAGTTCGTTCATTCATATCAAACAGCTGGGCAATGTGCTCCGTTGAGATTGGCCCTGATAGTATTAAAGGATGCAAAGCGCGACGTACTTGGTCTGAAAATGAGCACAAATAAGTATGTGAATTTATCTCAACTGTTTTGACTATTAATGCAAATAATTCAGCATTAGCTCCATGAACCGGCGCGCTTAACCACTTGGCATCAAAAACGATACTGGATATTTCGGCATCAAATTCAATATTTGACCCAAAAAATACTCGGAAGGGCTCATGATTTTCAGGTCGCTTATGTGCAAAACGAATTAATTCAGGTTTCCATTGCGGGCCACAGAGCGCTTGCAACAGTTTGTAATGCAATACGGTAGCGGCATCAATAATATGATTGGAAGCTACTGTCGCGCCATTGATGAGCGTAAAAGTCATCGCTACATGTGATGCATCAATGGGAATCAAACTGGCTACTGCTCCACGATCATTGAGCTGCATATGTTTTTCACCCATTTGCATCGCAACGCCAAGTGTTGGAGCATTTTTCATCAACATACCTAAAATGGCCATTGACTCAAGTTCTATCCGCTGCCCCACCAATAAACCAAAATTTGGGTATTGGCAATAATCAACACAGTAAGCCAACAAGCAACCTAAATCATCGTAAGATAATTTATTGTTTGGATTTTTAAATTGTTTAATATCCAATTGAAGCGCGTTAAAGATAGCCATTTCATCAAAGCCCAGTTCATGAATCAATTCTGGAATATTTTGAATCAATGAAATATTCACGCTGCCAACTGGCGATTTAGTTGCACCACTGGCTCGTTTAGATTTCGATGCTTTTGATGTCATACTTTTTTCAATAGAGTGCATAAATTTCCTAGTCAAACGTTCACAGATAATAAATTCACTCTAACGAACAATCAGCTGCTCAGCTGTCCTTAATTGCACTGTACAAACACATGCGCATACGTTAATTTTACAAATCATTTATAAAGCATTACAAAAATTAATGGTAGCGCATTAATAGCATTAAATTCAGTAGCATCATTAATTTAAGGAATGAATACATGAAATACAATTTTTTTATATTGAGCGTTACTGTCTTACTGTCTTGCTTTACAACTAAAAGCCAATCGGCGGCCTATGTTGATCCATACACGCAAGCCAATCGCACTGCTGCCAATACACCAAAACGAATCGGCGATATATCGCCAGCAGTTGCCGTTCGCACAGATGAGCGATATAACACCGGGATGATTTTCAGCGGGCCGCGTGGCTGGGTCTATTGGAACTATTTAGCCAATCCACAAGGCTATCAAAACCCCAACCTCTGGCCAGACAAACAACCAACGTATCTCTTCGGCGAAATCAGTATGCCTGCTGGTGCCAAATTGACAATACGGAGTCAATTCCCACACACGCGCTTTTTTAACTTCTCAATTTACATTTTAGAACGCAGCACGTTTGTCAACGCAACTGGCGGCTCAATTGACGGCTACCAGATAGAACCAGACATTGGTTCCATCAATCCATATCGAGTTGGAGCAGACCGAGATGCTACCAATCGAAGTTTCACGCTCCAACTTGTTGCCAGTGACGCACCCGCGAATGCTTCCGACCGAGCTAAAAACACAGTGTATATTGGCAACAAAGATCAAACGATTTTTGGTGGCTTCCGTATGTATGTCGCAGACCAAGGTTACGACGGTACTGGCTGGGGTCCTGGAGCTGTGCCTTCTCACGATGGTATGGCACTAAGCTATGAAGCGGTGCTTGCTGACGGAACCAAACTTTCGGAACAAGAAACCAACAAACGTTTTGGCAAGATAATGGGCGATGCACCGCCACCAATCGATGCCGACAATTGGTATAAACTGATTAACAGCACGACCAATGATAAGTGCATGACACCGGCTACCGCACCAGCCTGCCCGAACTCACAGTTCTTCCTGTTCAAAGGTATGAAAGATGCGCTGTACGGCGCTTTTATGCCGCAAGCTGAAAGGCTCAAAGCTGCAGGCGCACCCTCTGCCGACGGCGGTGCCAATGCATCCACGGCCTATCTTATCAACTATATTTCTCGTCAGTTTGGTCCCTTGTATGTATTCCGAGCTAAGATGCCGACTTTCCCGAACACTTGGGCTAATACGAAAGTCATGCCCGACGGAGAAGTCCAGTACTGGTCAGTGGCCAGCATGGCATCTTTTACCAATGGTAGCCTATGGGATGGCGTGTTCGACATGCAAGTACCGGTAGATAAAGACGGCTACTACACGATTGTCGTCAGCCGCCCTGAAGACAAGCCAAAAAACGCGACTGCTGCAAATGGCATCACCTGGATGGATTGGGGTCCGGGCGAAGGCATTGGCGATCCGCGTAATCGCAAGGACTGGGGCGCGTTGCTAATGCGCTTTATGGCTCCTCGAAAAGACTGGCAATACAGCCCGCTGCAATCTGGCGATTTAGCCACCAGCATGGGACCGTACTATCCAAAAGGCTATTACACCAGCAAAATCAAATTTGAGCTCGAAGGGCCTCGCAAAATCGAAACACCAAAAAACAAGTCATCAGCTAAGTAATTTCAGCGTTTACAATCCATAACCTACTGACGACTTGGCGGCAGTAGGCTTTCATTTAAGGGGAAAATTAGTATGACCCATTCTGGGATATACAAGATAGCTGGACTCATCGCTTTTGCCGTTTTGGCAATTGCCATCTATTTGTTGCTGTGGCCAGTGATCACCCAGAAAGCTGAGCATAAGATTGCTACGTTTAGCTTGACAACAAACGAGGTCGCCGCAAATGGGCCACTGCCAGGCGATGTGACGCTCTATGCCAATGAGTTAGCTTGCTCTGAAAAGCAGTTGACACCAGGCTATTTTTCTTCCATTAACGGTGCCGAAATTGCCGATGCGCAACGCAGTGGCATGTTTCAGTGTGCGAGCTTTACTGGATCCTTCGATGGACCCAACACAGTGTTTGCGTGGCGGAGTGCGGATAGTTTTGACACAGCGTCGTATATCAATAACCGCAAACCGGGTGAACTCTATATTTCTGGCGGGCAAGCGCCTCCGAGCAAAGGCGCGATTCCGGCTGGACCTTATGTCGCCAAAGCTGACGCGACAACGGGTCGGCAGATTTGGCGAACATACCTCGACAACGGCAATGCTTCGGGAGCATGGATTGCCAACACCAACCTCAACATTCTTCCTAACGGTCGCATCGTCACGGCGTGGCAAAACAAGGTCGCTTTGCTTGATGGCGACACCGGACTGATTCTGAAACAGACCACGTTGCCAACCGGACAGACACCCGCCATCGACGTGAGTTACAAACATCTGACCATCGCACCCGATGGCACGCTGATTCTGAAGGACCAAACAAGGCCGAGTGGTTGTAAATTGCAGGGTACGATGGCTATCCTCCAGTGCAATGAGCCGGGTATGAAGCAGGGCAATTCGAACATGGTTGCTGTGAATCCAGATTCGCTTGAGGTTCTTGATTCAATTGAACTTCCAGAGCCTGCTACGGTGCCTCATATCATCACTCAATTTGAGGGTAAGATTGCCATCTATCTCGGCGTAAATAGTGGTGCGCTTCGCTACTTCTGGGACCCAGCGACAAAGAAACTGTCGCAAGATACGAGCTGGGTAGTCAAGCCGATGCAGAAAGGCCAGACTACTTCTGATGCGCCGAGCCTGATGGGCGATTGGATTATTCTACAAACCAACGGCATCGGCAGTGATACTGTGGCTTCGAGCATTGTCGCGGTAAGCCAGAAAGATCCGACGCGCTTGAAGATGATCTTCCCGTTCGGCGCACTAAAAAAAGGTGAATGGAGCTGGGCTCCACCCAAACCACAGACAGATCCAGAGAACAACATGATCTACTCCGCCGACATGGGTGTTGGAAAGGTAGCCGGCATCAAGATCGACCAGGCGACCGGCGAGATGAAAACAGTTTGGGTTGAAGACGATACCACCAATGCATTCCAACCACTGATTGGTCCGAAAGACAAACGTGTGATGTTACTATCCAATGCCAAAAAGAACGTAGAGAAGGAGCCGATAAAGCTAGCCTTGTTCACAGGCAACTACAAGGAGCAAGTTACTTGGCGCGATGCCGCCACCGGCCGGATCATCGCGGAATCGGATTTCTTTGAGCCTTTATCAATCGGCGCATTGATTACTCCGGGGTTTGGCGGGCGCGTGTATTTTCCAACCAGCAAAGGATTCATCACATTGCAGGTCATGCCTAAACCAGCACGGTAAGGAGCAAGTAGGCTGAGTTATGAATTCAGCCTACAAATTAAACAACTTTTCATTCGCCTCTTCGCGCGAAACAATCCGCCATTGCCCAGCCTCAAGACCATCTAAATTTAAATTGCCGGTTTGTGTGCGCTGCAAACTCAACACATGATTACCGGTGGCTGCAAACATCCGACGCACCTGATGATAGCGCCCTTCAATCAAGGTTAAATTTACTTGGCGCGGAGAAATAATTTCCATTTGCGCAGGCGCTAATGGATTTTTTTCGCTTTCCAGCATCAAGGTGCCGCTGGCGAATAATTCAGTTTCATCACCGCGTAAATCTTCAGCTAAGTGCACCGCATAAATTTTCGGTAAATGCGCTTTCGGGGAAATAATCTGATGCAATAACAAGCCGTCATCGGTCAGCATCAACAATCCAGAGGTATCGCGATCTAAACGGCCAACTGTGGATAAAACCGGACTGCGATAGCGAAAGCGCTCGGGCAATAAATCGTACACCACACGGCCTGGGTCTTTGGTTGAACAGGTATAACCAACCGGCTTATGCAATAAAATCAACACACCATGCGCCGGATCCAACGGTTCGTCATCGAGCAGAATATCGTCATGCTCGGCGTCATCATTGATGCCAATGGTGCTACCATCGCGGCGAGTCAGCCAGCCGTTTTTAATCAGCTTGCTGACTTCTTTGCGTGAGCCATAACCTAAGTTGCCAAGCAATTTTACTAAGTTCATTGCACGTGATTCAGTTTATTGGCCGCGCTCGCTAGCACTGGCATCGCGGGCATTACGGAACTCCGAATCTTCCGACCAATTCGGCCATGCATTGGAGTTTGCTAAATCATTGCCGAGCGTATAAAGAATTTGCAAGTCATGCGCCATGCCGGCAAAACTCCAGCTAGCCTGCCATTCATCAGATGGCTGATGGTAGTTATTAGTCACATAGGCCAGCTCTGCTGCTTCTCCGGCTTCTTTGCCGCCAACTATCCAATCATCGCCGGAACCATACGAGATAGCAGGCACGCCACGTTTAGCAAAAGGGAAATGATCAGAGCGGAAGAAATGTCCGGCTTCTGGTTTTGGATCAGGGGAATACTCCAAATTCCATTTAGCCGCTGTTGTAATTAATTGGTCTAGCAAATCCAGTTTCGCATTACCAGAAATGGTGAAATTTCGCGCTTGACCTTCCGGTGATAAGGCATCGGTATTGATAACGGCCACGGTGCGGCTTAAAGGATACAAAGGATTGGATGCGTAATATTCAGATCCTAACAAGCCTTTTTCTTCGGCAGCAAGTGCAAGAAAAACCACTGAGCGTTCTGGTTTCGGTTGCTTAGCATAAACGCGTGCCATTTCCAAAATTGCCGCAATACCGGTGCCATTATCAACCGCGCCATTGTAGATGGTATCGCCTTTGGCATCCGCTGCTCCGACGCCCAAATGATCCCAATGCCCGCTATAAATCACGGTATCTTTCGGATGCTTGCTGCCTTCAATTCGCGCCGCAATATTTTGCGAAGTGATGACTTCTGCTTTCACATTAAAATTGGCATTGAATAAAACATTATTCAATACAACCGGCTTGAAAGTATCGGTTTGCGCCTGTTGCTTTAGAGCCACCAGATCCAACCCAGCACGTTTGAAAATATCCGCAGCAAAATCGAATTGAATCCAAGCCTCTAAGGCTGCATGTGATTTTTGTGGCTCACTGCGCACAATATCAAACATTACATTGGTATTTGAATTTTTAACGGTGGCCCAACCATACGATGCTGGTGCGGTTTCATGCACAATCATGGTGCCGACCGCGCCCATACGCGCCATTTGTTCAAATTTGTAAGTCCAGCGGCCGTAATAGGTCATCGCTTTTCCGCCGAAACTACCATTGCCGGTTTCAAAATCTGGGTCGTTAATCAGCACCACGGCAATCTTACCTTTCAAATCAACGCCTTTGAAATCATCCCAGTTGCGCTCTGGTGCTTGCACGCCATAACCAACAAAAACCAAAGGTGCATTTTGAATATCGATCGCGGTTTGCCCGTTCATTGAGGCACGAATGGCGATCTGCTCGGTTTGTGTGACGGGCATTTTCTCGCCATTAACCATAAAGCTCGCAACGACTGGACCATCCATTTCAAAACGGCCTAAAGGCACCGCTTGAGTCCACGCGCGTTTGCCGTCTTTCAAATCGCCACCGGGCTGCAACCCCGCTGCTTTAAATTGCGACACGATGTAATCGATGGTTTTTGTTTCACCAGCGGTATTTGGGCCGCGGCCTTCGAAGGTATCCGAAGATAAAACCTTTACATCATTAGACATGCGCTTGGCATCAAATTCCGGCGCGGCAAATGCGGATGTTGCAATGGCGTAAGTTAAAACACTCACAGTAAAAACTTTCATCAGTATTCCTTTTTAATTTTGATACAAATAATTACACACCGATTGGGTTGGCTTTTTCCGCATCAATGTTATACATCTTGATGGCTCGCGCCACGTCTTTAGCACTCATTTTTCCTTCGGCAGCGAGTGCTGCAATGGCCGCATGTGCAATGTAATAGCGATCAACTTCAAAGAATCGACGCAGATTACTACGCGTATCCGAGCGGCCAAAACCATCGGTGCCCAATACGGTGTAATGCATTGGCACAAAAGCACGGATTTGATCAGCAAAAGCGCGCACGTAATCGGTGGCCGCAATGGCTGGGCCGATACGTCCATTTAAGCATTGCTCAACATAGGATACCCGCTGCTCATCTTCTGGATGCAAGCGATTCCAACGCTCGGCATCAAAACCGTCGCGGCGCAATTCATTAAAGCTTGGGCAAGACCAAATATCCGAGGACACGGCAAAATCTTTATCCAACAATTCAGCAGCCGCAATTGCTTCACGCAAAATGGTGCCAGAGCCTAACAGCTGCACACGCAGCTCGCCTTTCTTGGCTTTGCCAGCCTCTTTGAATAAATACATCCCTTTTAAAATGCCCTCACGCGAACCTTCCGGCATTTCTGGCATCTGATAATTTTCATTCATCAGCGTTAAGTAATAGTATTCATCACGTTGCTCTTGCAACATGCGCTGCATACCTTCTTGCACGATAACGGTGACTTCATAACCAAAACTTGGGTCGTACGATTTGCAATTTGGAATAGCGCCGGCCAACAAATGCGAATGACCGTCTTCGTGTTGCAAGCCTTCGCCATTTAGTGTGGTACGGCCAGCGGTTGCGCCTAATAAGAAGCCGCGCGCACGCATATCGGCGGCTTGCCATGCGGAATCGCCGATGCGTTGAAAGCCGAACATCGAATAGAAAATATAGAACGGTAGCATTGGCTGATTATTTGTGGAATAACTGGTGGCTGCCGCCAACCAGCTCGAAAAAGCACCTGCTTCGGTAATACCTTCTTCCATTACCTGACCAGCATTATCTTCGCGGTAATACATTAATTGGTCGGCATCGACTGGCTTGTATTTTTGACCGAACGGCGCATAAATGCCAATTTGCCGGAACAAGCCTTCCATACCAAACGTGCGCGCTTCATCGGCCACAATGGGCACCACACGCGGCCCGACTTCTTTATCGCGCAAAATAATATTTAAGGTTTGCACAAAAGCCATGGTCGTTGATATTTCACGATCACCGGATGATTTTAATAAGCGCTCAAAGACATCTAAGGTCGGTACAGTTAAGGTTAAATCAGACTTAGTACGACGTTGTGGCAAATACCCGCCTTTGGCTGCACGGCGTGCTTTCATGTATTGCACTTCGGCTGAATTTTCGCCTGGGTGGTAAAAGCTTAATTTGTCTATTTGTTCATCGGTGACTGGCAGTTGAAAGCGATCGCGGAATATTTTGATGGAATCGGTATCTAATTTTTTGGTGTTATGCGTTGGGTTCAACGATTCACCGGCCGAGCCCATACCATAACCTTTCACAGTTTTTGCCAATATTACGGTTGGCTGGCCTTTATGTGCCGTTGCCGCCGCATAAGCTGCATAAACTTTATGTGGGTCATGGCCGCCGCGATTCAAACGATGAATATCTTGATCACTTAATTTTGAAACCAACTCTGCGGTTTCTGGTGTTTTGCCAAAGAAATGTTCCCGAGTATAAGCACCACCAAAGGCTTTATAGTTTTGGTATTCGCCATCCACGGTATCCATCATGATTTTTTTCAGGCTGCCTTGGTGATCACGCTGTAAAAGTGGATCCCAATAACTGCCCCAAATCACTTTCAAAACATTCCAACCAGCACCGCGGAAACTGCCTTCCAATTCTTGAATAATCTTTCCGTTACCACGCACCGGGCCATCTAAGCGCTGCAAGTTGCAGTTAATGACGAAACATAAATTATCCAAGCCTTCACGACCCGCCAAGGCAATCGCACCCAAACTTTCTGGCTCATCAGTTTCACCATCGCCCAGGAAACACCAAATTTTGCGATCGGTTTTCGGCATCAAGCCACGGCCTTCTAAATATTTCCAGAAGCGTGCTTGGTAGATGGCGCTGATTGGGCCCAAACCCATTGATACCGTTGGAGTCTGCCAGAACTCTGGCATGAGCCATGGATGCGGATAGGAAGAAATACCGCG
>JAGNUI010000188.1:1703-2867 GCA_017987065.1 Arenimonas sp. | reverse complement strand
GTGAATTGCAAGGAATTATAACCGCCATAGATAGGGTCAGAATCAATGTGCGTGTGCATATCAATTAAGCCAGGCAAAAGAGTCATGCCGTCTAAACGAATCACTTTAGCAGCACCTGTTGGAATTGCACCACCAGACTGCACCGAAACGATACGTTGATTTCGAATTAGTACCGTAGGATTGGCAATCATCTTGCCGGATTTTGAATCAAAATACCGCTCAGCCACAATAACTGTATCTGCTTGTGCAGTTTGTGCCTGAGATTCATTGACACTAACCACGGTTAGTGTCGTAAATGCTAGCAACGCTATTTGCCTAATTTTCATTTATTTGCAAATCCTTTATTTAGAAAAATACCTTTAACTTTCAACTCTATTTTTACCCAATTGCTTAGCGCGATACATGGCTGCATCAGCACGCGCCACCCATTGATCTAAGGATTCGCTTTGCTGAATACTGGCAACGCCTATTGATACCGTAATATGTTCCATTTCAGATTGGGGACTCATTTGAACGGTAATGCGAATTTTTTCGGCAATCGCTTCTGCTTCATGAACCTTACCATTATTAACCAGCATCAGAAACTCTTCGCCACCATAGCGAAATAATCGATCATTAGTGCGTGTGTTTTGCTTAACTAATTTTGCAAAGGATGCTAATACGTGATCACCCTTTTCGTGACCATAGTGGTCATTGATGAACTTGAAATTATCAAGATCCATCATAATCACCGACATCGGTGTGCCTTTACGAGCAAATTCTTCAAGCGCCAATTTCAATTCACTTTCCATGGCACGTCGGTTATAGGCGCCAGTTAGAGGATCGATGGTTGCTAATAGCTCAAGTCGGCATTTTTGCTTATCGTATTGGTACGCCACAATCCCGCTCAACATGGCTAACAGCAGGCTGGTCATTAAAAATGACCACATTTCAATATTGGTGGCAAAGGTCTTTACAAAATTTAAAACCGCTAAAATAGCTAGCAGTGAAAATGCGGTTGCAAAACGCTGCGATTGTGTCAAAAAATAATTTGACAAGATAACGATATAAACCCAAAAAACACCGGTAAAGCCAAGCAGAACAGCACTTAGAGACACGCCCAAGCAATTAATAACCACAATGACACGACCAGATAATTCAACTTTTTTACTTTTTAAAGCATAG
>JAGNUI010000188.1:0-1603 GCA_017987065.1 Arenimonas sp. | reverse complement strand
TTATTATTTTTTCTTAAGCAATCCGTAAATGAATAACAACACCAGCGCCCCAATAACCGCTGCCATAAACCCAACCACGTCGCCGTCTTTGTACCAACCTAATGATTTTCCGATTAAGCCAGCTGCCAATGAACCGGCAATGCCCAACACACTGGTCATGATAATTCCCATCGAATCATCACCGGGTTTCAAGGCACGTGCAATCAGACCCACAATAAAACCAATCACTATCATCCATAACCAACTCATCCAAGTTTCTCCTTTTCGATTATTGCCTGAACGCTAAACTGATAAAGCCATTCTTTAATTCTGCGCTGAATACCTTGAACTGTAAATCAGTATTATCAATACTGGCCTCGCTTTGCAGTAACTCAGGCGTATGCAAACGGTAGTGTCTAAAATAGGCGGGTTGTGGCGCAGGACACGCTTTATAAATGGCTTCATTGGCGGTCCAAAAACGCTGTAAATATTTAGCTTTATCTAATTCGGCTAGTTGTTGCCAATACTCAAGTGTTTGGCCTGACAGAATTCGATCAGCCATGGCAAAGGGCGGTGTTTTATTCAACTGCAAATCAATGCCTACACCCGAAAATGCCTTTGATGCCACCGCAACCGCATGACCATCGCTATGGCTCAATGAGCAATTGGCATGCGGCCAGGAAATGAGTGATGTATCTGTACCTAGCGCAATACGGGCCAGCACCTCTTTTAAGGCATAACGACCAAGGATATATTCAACTTTTCGTTTTTCAGACGTAAATTCTGTAAGCTTTTCGGTCTCGTTAAAATTTAATGCACTCTCATCGTGCAGCGTTGCATGGTGTGCGATATAAATAGGCGCGGCACAAAGTTCGCCGAAATAGGTTTGTAAAGAAGATTGGTTTAATTCAATCAACATAAACCGTTTTGATGTTCATAAATTCGTGAATGCCATGTTCCGCAAGTTCACGGCCAAAACCAGAGGTTTTGGTGCCACCAAAAGGCAATCGACAATCCGAACGAACTAAAGAATTGACAAACACTGCGCCAGCTTGAATTTTACGTGCCAAGGCTTCGCCCTTTACTTTATCTTCAGTCCAAATACTAGCCGCCAAACCAAACGCGGTGTCGTTGGCAATACGTATGGCATCCGCATCATCTTTGGCATAAATAATACTGGCCACAGGCCCGAATAACTCTTCACTGTATGCAGGCACACCGGGCACCACATGATCCAAAATAGTAGCCGGATAATCACAAACACCCGGGCCTTTCTGTCCGCCGATTATTAGTTTGGCTCCCGCCGCAACACTGGCTAAAACCTGACGATGGAGTTCTTCACGCGCATCAGGACGCACCATAGGCGCCAAATTCGTTTCATCAAGGGTTGGGTCACCAACAAGCAACTTGCTAGCCGCTTCAACAAAACGCGACACAAATTCTGTCGCAATGCCGGGCGTCAGAATAAACCGTTTGGCAGCAATACAGGTTTGGCCTCCGTTGCCAAATCGCGAAGCGATGGCAATTGGAATAGCTTTGGCTAAATCTGCATCATCGAGCACCACAAAAGGATCACTGCCACCGAGTTCCATCACGCATTTTTTTAAATTATTGCCGGCATTAG
>JAGNUI010000187.1 GCA_017987065.1 Arenimonas sp. | reverse complement strand
AAAGAAATTAATCCTTATGTCGATGAATGGGAAGCGGCGGAAACTTTTCCTGCACATGAGCTATTCAAAAAACTAGGTGATTTGGGTTTGTTGGGCATTAAATATCCTGAAGAGTATGGTGGCTTAGGTTTGGATTTTAGTTACTCGATGGTTATGGCCGAGGCCTTGGGCGGCATTAATTGCGGAGGCGTGCCAATGGCTATTGGTGTGCATACCGATATGTGTACGCCGGCTTTGGCGCGCTTTGGTTCTGATGAGCTGAAGCAAGAGTTTCTTGCGCCATCGATTGCTGGCGATCAAGTGGGCTGCATTGCGGTTAGTGAAACCACCGGTGGTTCGGATGTGGCGGCCATTAAAACCAGTGCCCGTATTGATGAGGGCGATTATGTTATCAATGGTTCCAAAATGTGGATTACCAATGGTATGCAAGCCGATTGGTGTTGCTTATTAGCCAACACCTCGGAAGGCGCAGCGCATCGAAATAAATCTTTAATTATTGTCCCTATGGATGCAGTTGGTATCAGCCGACAAAAAATTCGCAAAATTGGTATGAATTCTTCCGATACGGCACAATTATTTTTCGACAATGTGCGCGTACCCAAAAGAAATTTAATCGGTCAAGAAGGTATGGGCTTTACTTTCCAAATGTTGCAGTTTCAAGAAGAACGTTTGTGGGGCGCCGCCAATTCCTTGAAAATGATGGATCGTCTGATTGATCAAACCATCGTCTATACCCGCGAGCGAAAAGTGTTTGGTAAATCAGTATTAGACAACCAAAGCGTGCACTTTCGCTTGGCTGAATTACGCACCGAAGTGGAATGTTTGCGTGCGCTCACTTACCAAGCAGTAGCTGCGTATGTGTCGGGTAAAGACATGAGCCGCTTAGCCTCAATGGCCAAGCTGAAAAGTGGCCGTTTGTGTCGTGAAGTTACCGATGCGTGTTTGCAGTATTGGGGAGGAATGGGCTTTGCCTGGGATAACCCCTTATCGCGTGCGTATCGCGACGCCCGTTTGGTCTCAATTGGTGGCGGCGCCGATGAAGTGATGCTGGGTATTATTGCGAAATTTGAAGGCACCTTGCCTGGTAAGTCATAAGGACATTGCATGAGTACCGACACTAAAAATATTTTATTGCAACGCGAAAATGGCGTGCTAAGCATGCAATTCAATCGCCCTGAACAGCGCAATGCTATGTCGCTGGAGATGGTCTCCGAATTGCTCGCAGCATTGCAAGCGGCAGAATCTGATGGTAGTACGCGGGTTATTGTGTTGCGTGGCAGTGGCGGGCATTTTTGCGCCGGTGCAGATTTAAAAGACATGGCCAGTGCGCGTGCGCGCATGGCGGATGGTCAGCCCAATGCGGTTGCCGAGGCGAATGCCAGTTTTGGAAATCTGTGTGTTGCTTTCGCTAGTACGCCGCTCGCTGTGGTTGCCGTTGTGGAGGGTACGGTGATGGGTGGTGGTTTTGGCTTGGCATGCGCCGCCGACGTAACGCTTGCCCTTGATAACACGGTGTTTCGTTTACCAGAAACATCGCTTGGTTTAGTGCCGGCACAAATCGCACCATTTTTGGTGGAGCGCTTAGGCTATGCCGAAGCCAAACGCTTGGCTGTCACCGGGCTAAAACTAACTGCGCAGCAAGCCTTATCGATTCGCTTAGTACATGAAAGCTACGCCAGTTCAGAAGCATTGGCTGATGCTCTGGCCAATACCTTAAGTGCAATTCTTGCCTGCGCGCCGGGTGCCATTGCAGCAACTAAAACGTTAATAGCAAAAGCGCGTTTTACTGAGCCTGCAAATTTAGTCAATGAGGCGGCTGAATTGTTCTCACAAGCGGCGCTCAGTGCTGAAGGAATAGAAGGTACCATCGCGTTTGTGCAAAAACGTAAACCACAATGGGCTGTGCAATGAGCATATCAACACAGGGCAGTCCGTTTCAAAAAGTGTTAGTTGCCAACCGCGGCGAAATTGCTTGCCGCATTATTCGCACGATCCGCAAACTGGGCTATGCCAGTGTAGCCGTGTACAGCGAGGCTGATGCCAATGCACCCCACGTGCGAATGGCTGACGAAGCGGTTTGTATTGGAGCTGCGCCGGTATCGGAATCGTATCTTAATGTGTCAGCTATTTTGCAGGCGGCAAAAAAAACCGGTGCCGATGCCGTGCATCCTGGCTACGGATTCCTTTCAGAAAATGCGGCATTCAATCGGGCTTGCGTGGCTGAAGGCTTGGTCTTTATTGGTCCATCCGCCGAAGCGATAGAAGCGATGGGCGATAAAGCGGTTGCGAAACGCCGCATGATCAATGCTGGTGTGCCCACTGTGCCGGGCTACCAGGACGAGCAACAAAGTGATGCCTGTTTGATGAAAGAAGCCGCCACGGTTGGGTTTCCGTTGTTGGTTAAAGCGGTTGCTGGTGGTGGTGGACGTGGCATGCGTTTGGTGCACGAGCACAGTCAATTAGCCGAAGCCATCTCAAGCGCCCGTCGCGAATCGGCGAGCTCGTTTGGCGATGATCATTTAATGCTTGAACGCTTTATCGAATGTGGTCGGCATATTGAAATACAAATTTTTGCCGATGCGCATGGCAATGTCGTGCATTTAGGTGAGCGCGATTGCAGTGCACAGCGTCGCCGACAAAAAGTGATTGAAGAAGCACCGTCACCCATTGTTGATCTAGCCATGCGCGAAGCGATGGGCAGAGATGCTGTAGCTGCTGCGTTAGCCGTGAATTATTGTGGTGCGGGTACCGTTGAATTCATTGTTGATCAAAATGGCAAGCACTATTTTTTAGAAATGAATACGCGCTTGCAAGTTGAGCACCCAGTAACTGAAATGATTACTGGCTATGATTTAGTAGAGTGGCAATTGCTGGTGGCAGCAGG
>JAGNUI010000003.1 GCA_017987065.1 Arenimonas sp. | reverse complement strand
AGTGGCTGTATGAATGGAAAATCTGACTTACCGTTGCGGGGGCAGTGTTGGACTTTCACCAACTTCCCGAACACTCAAGGAATAGAAAGTCTATCAAGGTGGCGTGAATTTTTCTAGGTTTATTTTTTAGGAATGAATTTTACGCATTGATATATCAAGCATTAAATTTCCCAATCTTCAATTTGTAAACCTTGTACTCTGCTAAATTCGTCAGTGTTATGGGTGATCAATGTTGCTTTGTTAGCACGGGCTATGGCGGCTATCATTAAATCATTTGCGCCAATTAACTTTCCTTGCGTCGTGAGATCCATACGAATTTGTGCATAATGCTCGGCCGCAGTATCGTCAAACTCAAAACTCTGCAATGGCGCAAATAGATTTTGCAGCAGTTGCAAATTACCTTCTTTCTGTTCGCTGCGCAAGGCGCCAAACAATAGCTCTGCCTTTACTACACTACATAAGGCAATATCTGCTGGGCTATATTGAACAAAATATCGTCGTACAGTGAGGTTTTTGCGTTGCCATAACTGAATGCAAACATTTGTGTCGAGTATTTTTATCATTGAGTTAAACCAATCAACTAAAACTCTGCCTTGTTTCAAGTACTAATTCATCAGGCCTATCCTGAGGCTCGCCTTGCCAGGCATCAAATAGCTCAAAATAGCCCGCCGGCCATTGATTTTGTGCGCCCGTTTCGCGTTTCACCAATTCAGCGAGATATTTAGAAAGTGGCAAATTGGCTTGTTTTGCTTTCATGCGAATTTGCGTTTCCACATCGTCTGGTACGTAAAAATGTAATTGCGACATCATCCAGTCCTCCATATATGTGCTATATGTGGAATGTATACGCAAATAGTGTATTTGTCAATAAAAGCCGTAGGTTGGGCTAAGTGAAGCGAAGCCCAACGACTGAGTTGCCCGAACTTTACAGGAAGCTCCTTACGGCCTAGTTAGGCGCCACTTCTGTAAGCAGACCGTATTTTCTGCCAGCGATTTGCGGCATCGGTAAGGCGCCCGTAGTCTCGTTGGAGTATTGCTAAATCTCTTGTGCGAATAAGCAGTGCTGCGGCTTGAATCTGTTCATCTTGGGATTCTGTCGGGCCGCGTGCGTACTTAGACTTCTTGCGCATGGCATTTGGTTGCCAGTTGGGTTCTAGCACAACACTTGGAACAGGGCGACCGTCTTGGGCGGTGTACTCAACTGTCGCAATAGCTCCATACCCTTCCCCAACTATTCGGAGAGAGATGTCATTGTTGGAAAACTCAACGATGTAAGGATTAAAGCGAGTGCTGGAAATTGCTGCTTCGTGGAATCCAAAGTCTGAGACAAGAAATGAGAACGCATTTCGACAAACCGAACGGAAGTGGGAGAGAGATTCGTTCATGACACCTTACGTTGGAAGTATACGGCGCGCTTTAGCGCGTCCGGTTGATTGAAGGGTTAGAAGGCAAGAGCTGGGAGATGCCCTGAAGTACGGCTTGTTCCCAACCATTTCTTGGCTCAAACACGGCAACGTAAACCAAATGGTCTTGGCCGCAAGCTTGGCATGAGACGACAGACATGAATGGCCAGCCATTGACTAGCGATTTGCCGAGAATGCCGAAGTGCTCTCGGACCAAACCACCATGATTAGGCCCCAACACAGTCTCCGGGTCTTGAGCATTTGTGCCAATGCAGTCGACAATGTCGACGCCGACTGTTGACTTGCAGTTGGCGCAGGAGAAGGACTGAGTACGCCCCTCCTTGTTGTACAGGTTGTCATAGATTGGCTTCCTGCCAATTTCTGGCTTGAGAACATTGCGACCAAACATATAAGTCTTCTAACTACATATATAACCCACATTTGGGGCGATAGTTCCATTATCTGCAGATAGCGGGGTGGAGTAAAGCAAATATAGAAATGTTTTGATATTCAAAAGTTAATGCCTACTCCCTCTCAGCCCAGCCTACGGTCGTGCGTTGTGGTTGAATAAAAACAAGCCCATCACATCATTGGCAAAACGCATTCCCAGCTCGGTGGGTTTTATCCAATCGCCATGTTGCTGCAGCCATTGCTCGCTGATGGCTTTTTGCAATTCCGACTGAATTGCAGTGCGGCTCAAACCAGTTCGGTATTCAAAATCATTGAGCGAAAATCCATCGTGTAAACGCAGCGCGTTCAGCATGTAATCAAACGGACGATTGGCTTCGGTAATGCATTCATCACCACCAATACCAGCTGATGTTCCTGAGCTAGTAATATAGGTTTCCGGATGCTTGGGTTTCCAGCGGCGCAAAATTTTTCCGCTTTCACCCGAAGAAATTTTGCCATGCGCGCCTGCGCCAATGCCTAAGTAATCGCCGTATTGCCAATAATTCAGATTGTGTTGGCATCGCTTGCCGTGCTTGGCATAGGCCGATACTTCATATTGCCCATAGCCATGCGCTTGTATCAATTCAATGCAACGTTCTTGCATATCCCAGGCATCATCCATTTCGGGAATGCCTTGTGGTGGTTTAGCCGCGAATAGCGTGTTCGGCTCTAGCGTGAGTTGATAATGCGAAAGGTGCTGCGGCTGCAAAGCGATGGCTTGCTCAACGTCACGCAACGCCATAGCCAATGTTTGCTCGGGTAGGGCATACATTAAATCCAGATTAATATTCTCAAAGCCAGCATCTTGTGCCTTTAATACGGCTTCGCGGGCTTTTTCGGCATTGTGGATGCGGCCCAAGCGTTCCAGACAACCGTCATCAAAACTTTGCACGCCGAAGCTTAAGCGATTCACACCGGCCGATAAATAATTTTCAAAGCGATCGTGCTCCACGGTGCCGGGATTGCACTCCATGGTGATTTCGCAGTTCGGCGCAAAGCGTAAACGTGCGCTGGCCATATTTAAAATTTCGCCAATGGCCGCACCAGAAAACAAACTTGGCGTACCGCCACCAAAAAATACACTGGAAATGCTTCGGCCCCAAACGAGCGGCAAATCTTGTTCTAAATCGCGTTGCAAGGCCGCAATATATTCGGCCACTGGTAATTCGCCTTTCTGCCCATGCGAGTTGAAATCGCAGTACGGGCATTTTTTCACACACCACGGAATATGGATGTATAGCGCCAACGGAGGTGGCATTAAATTAGGCACGCGCGTGTAGTTTTTGTTTGAGTTGCTGTAAGGCTTGGCCACGATGGCTGATGCGATTTTTGAATTCAGCCGGTAGTTGTGCAGCGCTCATTTTATTGATGGGATCCCAGAATATTGGATCATAACCAAAGCCGTGTTCGCCCAATGGTGCTTCGAGAATGTCACCGTGCCAAATGCCTTCAGCAATAATGGGCTGCGGATCGTCGACGTGTTTCAGTAACACAATGCACGAATAAAAACGCGCTGTGCGTATCGGGTTTTGCAAAGCCGCCATTTCACTGAGTACTTTCGCGATATTGCCTTTGGCATCACCATGCACGCCGGCATAATGCGCGGAAATCAATCCCGGCGCACCTTGCAGGGCATCAATTATTAAACCGGAATCATCGGCCAAGGCCGGAAGGCCAGTATGCCGGCAAGCGTTGCGGGCTTTGAGTAAGGCATTTTCCACAAAGGTATGGCCGGTTTCCTCGGCATCGGTAAAGCCGAACGCGCTTTGCGGGATGGCATCGAAGCCGTACTCGGCCAAAATCGGTTGCATCTCGGCCAGCTTGCCTTTATTCGAGGTGGCGATGACCAGTTTCATGGTGCGATTCAGGCTTTCAACGCGTCCTGCTGATGTTGCAAGAGTTCGCCAATGCCTTGTTCAGCCAAAGCCAATAAAGCATTTAATTGCTCGCGCGAAAACGCTACGCCTTCAGCGGTGCCTTGCACTTCAATAAAGCCGCCTTTGCCGTCCATCACTACGTTCATGTCGGTATCGCATTGCGAATCTTCGGCGTAATCCAAATCTAGCACCGCTTCGCCTTGATAAATACCAACGGAGACTGCAGCCACTGCACCAATAATAGGGCTATCAGTCAGCGTGCCTTTATTGAGCAATCCTTGAATGGCATCTTGCAGCGCCACAAAAGCGCCTGTAATCGCAGCGGTGCGTGTGCCGCCATCAGCCTGCAAGACATCGCAATCCAATGTGATGGTACGTTCGCCGAGTTTTTTACGGTCAACGCAGCTACGCAAGGCGCGGCCAATTAAGCGTTGAATTTCCAGAGTGCGCCCGCCTTGTTTGCCGGAGGAAGCTTCGCGATTATTACGGTCGTGCGTGGCGCGCGGTAACATGCCGTATTCGGCAGTAACCCAGCCTTCGCCTTTGCCACGTAAAAATCCGGGTACACGGTTTTCAACGCTGGCGGTGCACAACACTTTGGTGTCGCCAAAACTAATGAGTACCGAGCCTTCAGCGTGTTTTGTAAAGTTGCGTTGAATAGTAATTGGGCGAAGTTGATTGGCGGAGCGTGCGCTAGGACGGGTCATAATGAACTCGAAATTACCAAAGTAGAGGCGAATAGATTAACATTCATCATCAAATGATTGCGAAGAGCTTTAAAAATGATCCGAAGTATGACCGCCTATGCCCAAACAGAATCGACCAGTGAGCTTGGCTTGCTCAGTTGTGAAATGCGTTCTGTGAATCACCGCTATTTAGAACTTAGTTTGCGTGTGCCGGAAGAATTGCGCGCTTTAGAAAATTATCTGCGCGAACGCATCAGCCAAAAAATTTCACGCGGCAAGATTGATTTGTCAATCCGCTTCAAGCCCACGCAACAGCAAAGTGCCGAGCCACAGATTAATCAGCAGGTTTTGCAATCGTATGCCAAATTGAATCTTGATTTGAATACTAAATTTCCGGGCATGCGTAGCTCGTTCACCGAGTTACTTAAACTGCCAGGTGTGATGCAAGAGCAAGTTTCATCAACTGATGAATTAGCCACAATGGCCAAACAACAGCTTGAAAGCACGCTGGAAGAATTTATTCAAGCACGTGGCCGCGAAGGCGGCAAGCTTGCTCAAGTTATGATGGATCGGTTGCAAAGCATTGAGCAGATTGTGCAGCAAATACGCGCGTATTTGCCAGAAATCCGCAGTGTATTAAAAGCCCGTATGGAAGCGAAATTAGCTGACCTTAAAATGCCACTCGATCCTGGCCGATTAGAGCAGGAAGTGGTGTTGAATCTGCAAAAAATGGACGTGGATGAAGAGTTGGATCGCTTGACTAGCCATATTTCGGAAGCACGACGTATTTTAAGCCTGCCGGAAGCGGTGGGTCGGCGTTTGGATTTTATGTTGCAAGAGTTTAATCGCGAAGCGAATACGCTCGGTTCCAAATCGGTTGATCAAAAAACCAGTAAAGCTTCGGTTGAATTGAAAGTGCTGATTGAACAAATCCGCGAACAGGTGCAAAATCTCGAATGATGCGAGGAACTCTTTACATTGTGGCAGCACCCTCAGGCGCGGGTAAGTCGAGCATCGTTAATGCGGTGCTGAAACGTGTTGACGGCGTTGCATTGTCTATTTCCTATACCTCGCGTGCCGCAAGGCCGGGTGAACGGCATGCGCAACATTACAACTTCATTAGTAAAGATGAATTTGAAAGCATGATTGCTGAGGGCCAATTCTTCGAATATGCGCTGGTTCATAAGGACTATAAAGGCACGGCCCGCAATTCGGTATTACCGTTACTGGATAAAGGCTTGGATGTTTTATTGGAAATTGATTGGCAAGGTGCGCGGCAAGTGCGCGAGCAAATTCCTGAGGCGAAAAGCATTTTCATTCTGCCGCCATCAAAGCAGGCCTTGGAAAATCGCATGCGCAACCGCGGCCAAGATAGCGAAGCCACCATTGCGCAGCGCTTGGCAGGTGCCAAAGAAGAAATGAGCCATTATCACGAATTCGATTTTGTGGTCATCAACGAGCATTTTGACCAAGCTGTTCAAGAAGTTACCGCCATCTTTACCGCGCAAAGGTTGCAAGTACCGCAGCAAACACTGCGTCATCAAGCCCTGATTGAACATTTGCTGTCTGAATAAGCGCGCTATGCTTGGTATTAAAGCCGCTATCGGCTATAATACTCAGTTCATGTAACTAATTGATTGCTGGTTAAATTAACTGGCATACGGAGATTTTATGGCGCGTATTACCGTTGAAGATTGCTTGGAAGTTGTAGGCAACCGTTTTGAATTGGTGTTGATGGCATCAAAGCGTGCCCGTCAATTGGCAAAGGGTGAGCTGAGTACAATTGAAAGCACACGTATTGATGGCGAAAAGCCAACCGTATTAGCCTTGCGCGAAATTGCCGATCGTTCCATTAATACCGATGTCATTAACCAAGTTGAAAGTGCACAGCGTGCGCGTCGTGAACGCGAAGCCTTAGAATGGGCCGCTGCTGAAGTGGTTGATGATGATTTAGCCAAAGCCGGCGACGAATAATTCGGCGCTTATCAAGGCATTAAAAATACCGATGTTTAGTCGGTATTTTTTTGTCATAAATTTCAAGGAAATGCTTGTTAAATAAGCATTTATTGCGTAGCATTAATGAATGAATGCACCTTTATCGCCAAGTCTTGATTTAGACATGCCTTGCCCGGACCCTTGTCCGGAACAGGTTGCGCGATTATTGAAAAATGCCGGGCGTTATTTACCAAAAGAAGCGTTGGCTAAAATTCATCGAGCCTATCAATTGGGCGCTTTGGCGCACCAAGGTCAAACCCGTAAATCGGGCGATGCATACATCACCCATCCTGTGGCGGTGGCAGAAATTCTTGTTGATCAGCATTTAGATGTTGAAGCATTATGTGCGGCAATATTGCACGATGCACTCGAAGATACTGCCTTGCCACGCTCATTTATTGCCGATACCTTTGGTGAAAGTGTGGCTGAGATGGTGGAAGGCGTTACTAAGTTAGACAAGATTAAATTTAATAATCGCCAAGAAGCCGATGCCGAAAGTTTTCGAAAGATGATGTTGGCAATGTCACGCGATATTCGCGTGATTCTCATCAAGCTTGCTGATCGACTACACAACATGCGCACGCTGGATTCCAAAAGCGCTGATTCAAGACGTCGAATTGCTCGAGAAACTTTGGAAATTTATGCCCCCATTGCGCAACGTTTGGGCATCAATCTGATTAAGTCGGAATTGCAAAATCTTGGCTTTAAGGCATTGTATCCACTTCGCTACAAAGTAATCGCAAAACAACTAGCCAATCAGCCGGTTTTGCGCCGCGAAGCCATGGCCACCATTGAAGCACGCTTTGCGCAACGCATTGCGGTAGAAAATATTCCGTTTCGATTAGTTTCGCGGGTCAAAGGCCCGTGGAGCGTATATACCAAAATGCGCGATGAACATAAAAAATTTAATGAAGTCGTCGATGTATTTGGCTTTCGAATTGTAGTTAAAACAGTCATGCAGTGCTATCAATGTTTAGGTGCGGTGCATTCCATCATGAAGCCGCTGGATGGTCGTTTTCGCGATTTTATAGCCATACCCAAAGCAAACGGGTATCAGAGTCTACACACCATTTTGTTTAGCCCTATGGGTTCGCCAGTTGAAGTGCAGCTGCGTACCGAGGAAATGGATGTGGTTGCAGAACGCGGAATTGCGGCGCATTGGGTCTATAAAAATCAAGGTTCGGCCACTAGCAATGCACAAGCAAGAGCGCAAGACTGGGTGAATAGTTTGGTGAAAAGCAATGAACTCGCTTTGCCTTCGTTAGAATTTTTGGAAAATGTCAAAATTGATTTGTTCCCTGATGAAGTCTATGTGTTCACGCCCAAAGGTGAAATTTTATCGTTGCCGAAAAATGCAACACCATTAGATTTTGCTTATGCTGTGCATACTGATGTGGGTAATCATACCGTTGCCGCTCGCGTCGATAAACGTCTTGTGCCGATTCGCACCAAATTGCTAAGTGGCCAAACGGTTGAAATTATCACCGCGCCATCAGCCAATCCAAGCCCTCAATGGCTTGAGTTTGTGGCATCTTCTAAAGCGCGAACGTCTATTCGGCATTTTCTGAAACGTATTGAGCACGAAGATGCCGTTAATCTTGGGCATCGAATGCTTGACCGTGCATTGGAGTCCTTAGATAGTTCACTTGAAAATGTGACGCCAAAGCAGATGCAACAGTTTCTATCAGAAAATCGTTACCCACGCTTGGAGATGATGCTTGCCGACATAGCGCTCGGCAATCGAATGCCTGATCAGGTGGCTCGTGCTCTGCAACCGCATCAACAGTCTTTACTCAATAATGCCGTGACGCCAAGTTATCATGAGGAAATTTTGATTAATGGTAGCGAGCGTGGCGTGCTGACCCTCTCTACTTGCTGTTATCCCATTCCAGGTGATGAAGTGATGGGCTTTTTAACGGCAGGCAAGGGCGTGGTTGTGCATCGAACGGAATGCTCGCACGTCGATGAATATCGTAAACAACCTGAACGCTGTGTGCCCATGGCATGGGATCGCAATGTTGTTGGCGATTATAAAGTCGAGTTGCGTTTCGAAACTGAAAACAAACCGGGTGCCTTGGCCAAAGTGGCAGCAGCGGTGGCTGAATGCAATTCCAACGTGGATTCGGTTAGCTATAAAGAACGCGATACGCATGTGTCGGTCATGGTCTTTTGCATTGAAGTCAAAGATCGCAAACATTTAGCAGATATAATCAGACGCACACGCCGTTTGGATGTTATTCACTCGGTTGAGCGGCCTTAATTGAAGAGAACTATATGACAAAAAGCATTATTCATACCGAGCAAGCACCAGCTGCCATTGGGCCTTATTCACAGGCCGTGAAAGTGGCACAAACAGTGTATTTTTCTGGTCAGATACCATTAGTGCCTAGTACCGGTGTGTTAATTGAAGGCTCTATCGATGCGCAGTCACGGCAAGTTTTTGAAAACCTAAAGGCAGTTTGTGTAGCTTCTGGTGGAACACTGGCAGACATCGTACGCGTTGGAATTTACCTCACAGATCTGGCAGATTTTGCTGTAGTCAATGCCGTAATGGCTGAATATTTTCAGGCACCTTATCCAGCACGATCAACCATCCAAGTTTCGGCATTACCAAAAGCTGCGCAAGTTGAAATTGATGCAATCATGGTCTTGAGTTAAGTCGATTTGCAGAAACCGGCATTCAGCGGCAATGCTTTGCGATCGGTTACCGAGCTTAAAGGTGTTGGGCCAGCACTCAAGCTAAAATTAGCCGAGCGTAGCATCTTGGTTATGCAGGATCTTTGGCTGCAATTACCTATTGGTTTTGAAGACAGAACGCATATCGTAAAGCTCGACGCACTGCAACTTGGGCAAGTGGCTCAAATCGAAGTGCGCGTGGTTGCTATTGAGCGCGGTTTTCGATTTCGCCCGATGCTAAAAGTGATTGTTGAAGACGATTCTTTAAGACAGCTGTGCTTACGGTTTTTTCATTATTCCAGCCAACAAGCGAATCAATTTACAATCGGAAAATTATTGCGGTGCTATGGCCAAGTTCGCTTAGGTGCCAATCATTTTGAAATGGTACATCCTAGCTATCGATTTATTACCGATGATTTTATGGGTGTGTGTAAAGATCACTTAGATCCCATTTACTCTAATTTTGAAGGCATTGGCGCACTAACCCTTGCCAAATTGGTGCAGCAGTCGTTACAGTTTTTGCCGGACGATCACAGTTTGGAACTGATACCTGCAGTGCAAAGGCAAGCGCTTGGTTTAATGGAGATTACTCAGGCATTAAAAGAACTGCATCAGCCCAAACCGGGTATGCAAATTTCTGATGTGAACGCTGGCACGCATCCCGCCATTAAACGATTGGTGTTTGAAGAGCTTATGGCGCATCATTTGAGTTTGCGACAATTACGTTTAGCCATCAAAGAGCGCGCGGCAAAAAAAATCCCAACAGATTTTGAATTATCAACAGCTTTTCTTAAGTCACTAGCTTTTCAATTGACTAAGGCACAACAGCGCGTTATTGAAGAAATTCTCCAAGATATGGCGCTTGGTAATCCAATGTTGCGCTTAGTTCAAGGCGATGTTGGTTGTGGTAAAACAGCCGTTGCTGCATTAACGGCTTTGGCGGTTATTTCTGCCGGTGGTCAAGTGGCATTGATGGCGCCAACGGAATTATTAGCTGAGCAACACGCTGCTTCTTTTAAAGCGTGGTTTGAACCACTGGGCATTGATGTTGTTTATTTAATTGGCAAACAAAGCGTTGCAGAGCGCAAAATGAATTTGCAACGTATTGCCAGCGGTGCCGCAATGGTGATTGGAACGCACGCTTTAATGCAAGAACATGTCCAATATCAGAATCTGGTTTTGGTTATTGTTGACGAACAGCATCGTTTTGGCGTTCATCAGCGCTTGAGCCTTCGCGACAAAGGCGAGTCTGGCGATTATTCCCCGCATCAGTTGATTTTAACTGCCACGCCTATCCCTAGGACTTTGGCGATGTCGGCTTACGCCGATTTGGATGTTTCAATTATTGATGAGCTTCCACCAGGAAGAATACCTGTTCAAACAGTGGCTTTGGCCAACACCCGGCGCGACGAAGTTATTGCGCGCATTGCCCATCTTTGCCTGCAAGGTAGTCAAGTGTATTGGGTTTGTACATTAATTGATGAATCTGAAGAAATTCAAGCGCAATCAGCACAAGCAGCGTATGACTTACTAACCACCAATTTACCAAGCTGCTCACTGGCTTTGCTACACAGTAAAGTGCCGCAAGCGGCTAAAAAAAATATCATGCAAGCATTTAAGGCTAATCAAATTCAAATTTTGGTGGCCACCACAGTCATTGAGGTTGGCGTTGATGTGCCGAATGCCAGTGTTATGGTCATTGAGAATGCTGAGCGCTTGGGTTTAGCGCAATTGCATCAGTTGCGTGGCCGTGTTGGGCGTGGCTCAGCGGCCTCACACTGCTTATTATTGTATAAAAGCCCACTTTCTGCGATGGCAAAAGAGCGTATCGAGGTTATGCGCCAAACAGACAATGGCTTTTTAATTGCTGAAAAAGATTTGCAATTACGAGGCCCGGGTGAGATTTTGGGAACCAAGCAAACCGGTGGCATCGGTTATCGTATTGCTGATTTATCTCGTGATGCGAGCCTTTTGCCAGAAGTTATCGCATTATCGAATCAATTGCTGGTTGATTGTCCAGCAAACGCACAACACATTATCAATCGCTGGGTGGGTGGCGCCTCACGATTTGCTTATGCTTAAGGGCTTGCAACAATATCTTTAATCTGAATAAAATCCAACAGGGGCTTGCTTCATGGATTGTATTTAGGCTATAATTTCCCTCTTTTAAAGTAACTTCAGTGGATTTTTCATGAAAGCCGACCTGCATCCTAATTATAACGACGTTGTCTTTCAGGACGTCACCTCTAGCTTTTCCTTCTTAACCCGTTCAACTTTGTCCAGCAAAGACCGTATCACATGGGAAGATGGTAAGGAATACCCATTAGTGAAAGTTGAAGTCTCTTCAGCTTCGCATCCGTTCTACACCGGCAAGCAGAAGTTGCTTGATACCAGTGGTCGCGTTGATAAGTTTCGCAAACGCTACGCAAAATAATTTAAGAAAACCACCTTCGGGTGGTTTTTTTTTGCCGTTTATTCCAAAGCACTCATGTCGAGCATAGATAGCTGTGCGATAATAACGCTTTAATTGTTGTGCCCCTTCGGGCTAAAGCAGGAGATTGCTGTGTCGCAAAAAACATTCTCACTTCAAACCAGTGAAAAATCCGTTGAATTGCCACTATTAGAAGGCAGCATGGGTCCGGATTGTGTCGATATAGGCAAGCTATATAAAGAGACCGGAACGTTTACCTACGACCCAGGCTTTATGTCAACCGCCAGTTGCCGCAGTGCTATCACCTATATTGATGGTGATGCGGGTGTTTTGATGTATCGCGGCTATCCGATTGAGCAATTAGCAAAATATTCAAACTTTACAGAAGTGAGCTATTTGCTCATGAATGGCAATTTGCCCAACAAAACCGAATTAGCTAACTACGAACATGAAGTAACGCATCACACGATGATGCATGAGGCGTTCCGTAATTTCTTGTATGGCTTCCGTCACGATGCCCATCCAATGGCCATGATGACTGGCATGCTTGGGTCTTTGGCCGCGTTTTATCATGGCCATCTAGATTTGGAAGATCCAGAGCAGCGTCGGTTAGCGGCCATTCGATTGCTCGCCAAAGTTCCGACCATTGCTGCGGCCTGCTATCGATATTCTATCGGCTGGCCAATACGCTATCCGAAAAATAATCTTGAATACGTGGATCGTTTTCTGCACATGATGTTTGAAGTGCCAAGCGAGCCTTTATTGTTGAAACCAATTGCTGCTAAAGCATTGGATTTATTGTTTATTTTGCACGCAGATCACGAACAAAATGCCTCAACCTCAACGGTACGCTTAGTCGGCTCAACCGGTGCTAATCCGTATGCTTGTGTAGCCGCGGGCGTGGCTGCTCTATGGGGTCCTGCTCATGGTGGCGCCAATGAAGCGGTGCTGCAAATGTTAAATCAAATTGGCCGCCCTGAAAATGTAGGCAGTGCTATTGATAAAGCGAAGGACAAAGAGTCCGGCTTCCGTTTAATGGGTTTTGGCCATCGGGTTTATAAAAATTTCGATCCACGTGCAAAAATTATTCGCGAAATGTGTCATGAAGTGCTGGCCGAATTGGGTGTTAACGATCCACTTTTAGAAGTTGCCATGCGCTTGGAAGAGGCCGCTTTGAAAGATGATTATTTTATTCAACGCAAGCTTTACCCAAATGTTGATTTTTATTCCGGCATCATTTACAAAGCACTAGGCATTCCTACTGAGATGTTTACGGTGATGTTTGCTATTGCCAGAACGGCTGGCTGGGTATCGCATTGGCTCGAACAGCAAAATGATCCGGAAAATAAAATTGGCCGACCACGCCAAATTTATACCGGCGCTGTGAATCGAGACTACACGCCTTTAATTCAACGTTAAAAAAATTGCCCTTTAATTAGGGCATTTTTTTACTAAAAAATATCATAGGAATTCGCTGAATCATCTGGGTTGCTATCATTCGCGTTGTTTTGCTGTATTTGTTGTTCGTATTGTTCGACTTTAAAGTAATCGCCAGAAGCGCCTTTAACGATTCCGCTAGGTGCTTCCATGTTCTTGATCGGAACGCCATTTAAAGCCGCACGCATATAATTAATCCAAATGGGTAAGGCGGCGCGACCGCCATACTCACTGTGGCCTAATGTTTTGAAATTATCCTTGCCAACCCAGACGGTGGTGACCAAATCGCCACCAAATCCAGAAAACCAAGCATCGCGGTAATCATTCGTTGAACCGGTTTTGCCACCAATATCAGCTCGCTCGAGTATTTTGGCTTCAACAGCAGTGCCTCGTTTTACTACATCGAGCATCATATCGCTGATTAAAAATGTGTTGCGGGTATCCACGGTGTGTGGAGCCAAAGCTACAGATGGTGGACCAACAAATGCCGGGTCAAAATTCGAGTTGGATATTTGCATTTGATCCTTGCTCAGACCGTTTGAGCTTAAATCAAAGCCATCAACCACCACAGCCTTACTCGCATCGCCTGCAAGGCGTTCTGGGCATTGCGCACAAGCTAGCTTTGGATGGGTATATGCAATCACAACACCATTTGAATTGGTAATGCTTTGAATAAAGTAAGGTTCAACCAAATACCCTCCGTTTGCAAACAGGGTATAGCCTCGGGCTATTGATATGGGAGTTAAGGAAGCTGTGCCCAGAGACATGGAAAGATTGGCTGGCAATCTATCTCTAGTGAAGCCAAAATTAGTGATGTAATCAATGGCAAACTTAACACCAATGCTCTCAAGCAGTCTTACGGAGACTAAGTTTCTTGATTGCACTAAAGCTTCGCGTAGTTTCATAGGGCCACGAAAGCCCCCACGATCGTTCTGTGGACGCCAGACATTGCCTTTTCGATCACGAAATATAACGGGTGCATCGAGAACGATGCTTGATGGTGAGTAGCCACGTTCAAATGACGCGGTATAGACAAAAGGCTTAAAGCTCGATCCGGGCTGGCGTCTGGCCGATGTTGCGCGATTAAATTTTGATGTGTTGAATGAAAATCCACCAACAATCGCTCGTACTGCGCCATCTTCTGGTTGAAGCGATACCAGCGCTGCTTGCGCGCTCGGTATTTGTGCTAACAGCCAAGACTTGTTTTTCCTTTGTAAGCGAATAATGTCGCCTGCTTTAATAGCGGAGCTTAAGCTTTTACCGATGGCATTAGATGCCGAGGAGTCGATGCTGACTGTTTGCCCGCTAGACAATAATAAATTAGCTTTCGCATTATTAACAGTGAGAACTAGCGCGGCTGGAAGTTGTTGAATGATTGGCCGCTTCTTTAATTCTGCAAGTTGTTGACTGGTGTCTGTTTGATTCAATTCTATGCGTGCTTCAGCGCCACGCCAGCCATGCCGAAGATCGTATTGCATTAATCCTTCACGAACAGCAGCATCAGCTGCTTCTTGGTCTTTGCTGACGACCGTTGTAATAACCTTAAATCCACCTGTGGTGCCTAAATTACCGTAGCGACGAATTATTTCTTGCCGGACCATTTCAGCGACATAAGGAGCGTTTAGTTCAACCTGTTGCGTATGGCGTTTGGCTGTATTAGGCTGCGCTTGACCGTCGAGCATTTGCTGACGGCTTATAAAATCCTCTTCAAACATGCGTTGTAGAATGTAGTCTCGGCGGATCATTGAACGTTCTGGGTTGCTGAGTGGGTTACCAGACGATGGAAATTTTGGAATTCCAGCTAAAGTTGCCGTTTCTGCTAATGAAAGTTGATCAAGTTCTTTACCATAGTAATAATCGGCTGCGGCAACGATGCCATAGGAACGATTACCAAAAAAAATTTTATTTAAATACAAGCCTAAGATTTCGTCCTTGGTTAATTCCTGCTCCATTTTAAGTGCCAGCAGTATTTCTTTGACCTTGCGGAAATAACTGTATTCATTGGTCAAATAAAAATTTCGAGCCACTTGTTGGGTAATAGTACTGCCACCAGGCACGCGTTCATTGCTGGTTGTAGCGGTTAGCCAAACGGCACGACCAATGCCGCGCCAGTCAATGCCAATATGTTTATAGAAATGAGCATCTTCAATCGCAATAACGGCATTTTTTGCATCAACAGGTACATTGTTAATGTGTATCGGGTAGCGGCGTATCTCGCCAAATTCTTGAATAAATTTTCCGTCTTTACTATAGATCGTCAATGGCATTTGCCAATCAACACGTTTTAGCTCAGTGACATCTGGTAAATTAGGAATAATGGAAAAATATACAATGGAAGCAATCACTAAAAGACCGGCAAAAGATAAAACTGCAAGTCCAATCAGCCATTTAAATATTTTAATGATTGTCATATTCGTGATGTATTTAACATTAGTATTAATTGTAACGCTTCTATAATGACCAAAGACGGTTTATAGTCAAACAAGTATATTTTTTAGTTAATTTTTAAAATTGCTTGCTAAATGTATGAAAATCGTTATTTAATGAGCTAGGATAAAAATGGCATTTAAATGCTTAATTGGGGGAAACAGTGCAATTATTCGGTGAACATTCAGCGCCGCTAATAGGTATAGATATCAGTTCTGCGGCGGTTAAAGTCCTACAGCTTAGCAATACTGGTGGTCGTTATCGTGTTGAACATTATGGTGTTGAGCCATTGCCACCTAATTCAGTTAACGATAAAAGTATTGAGCAAGTTGAAGTAGTTGGTGCCGCGATAAAGCGCGCAATTGCCAAATCAGGTTGCAAATCTAAATATGCAGCGATTGCCGTCTCTGGCTCGTCAGTGATAACTAAAGTTATTACAGTAGCCGGTGGCCTTGATGACGCCACCATGGAACAACAGGTATTAGACGAGGCGTCTAATCATATTCCCTATCAAATGGATGAAGTGAGCCTTGATTATGAAATATTAGGGCCAATTCCCAATTCTGAATCGTTGCAAGTCTTAATTGCTGCGGCACGGACTGAAAACGTAGAAGCCAGGCAAGATGCATTAACGCATGCTGGGCTGATTGCCAAAGTAGTCGATGTTGAAGTGTTCGCTATTGAAAATGCATTCAAATTAATCTCTGAGCAACAAAAAATTCCATCTGCTGGGTTAACTGCAATTGTTGATGTTGGTGCAAATCTTACGACAATTCATATTATTAAGGATGGTCGCAGCATATATTCGCGTGAGCAAGTTTTTGGTGGTAGGCAGTTGTCCGAAGAAATTATGCGCCGTTATGGCTTGACTTTTTTTGATGCCGGCGCAGCCAAAAAATTGGGTGGACTACCAGAAAGTTATGAAGCTGAAGTTTTAGAGCCTTTTAAAGAAGGTGTGGCTCAACAAATAAGTCGCTTGTTGCAGTTTTTCTATTCGGGTAGTGATTACACTCGAGTTGATCAAATTTATTTGGCGGGCGGGTGTGCTGCAATTAGTGCTATCGATAAAGTTGTCGAGCAACATTTAGGAGTCAATACCCTAATTGCTAATCCGCTTGCAACCATGACAGTGAGTCCGCGCGTCCAAGCTCATGCTCTAGCAGCTGATGCTCAGGCATTGTTGATAGCTTGTGGACTAGCTTTAAGGAGTTTTGACTAATGGCTAAAATTAATCTATTGCCCTGGCGTGAAGAGCTTAGAAAAATTAAGCAGCGCCAATTTAACATCATGCTTGGCTTTTCAGCGCTCGCGGGAATATTATTTTCGGCCCTAATCTTTATGTACTATTCTGGCCAAGTGAGTGGACAAATAAAACGTAATGAATTATTAAGAGTAGAAATTACTGCCGTTGAACTGAAGATAAAAGAAATTGAAGAATTAGATAAACGCAAACTAGACTTGTTGAATCGTAAAAAAGTGATTGAAGAGTTGCAAGGCAAGCGATACGAAATGGTAAAACTTTTCACAGCGTTAGCGAAAACAATTGCCGATGGCGCTCAAATTACAGGCTTAAATCAAACTGGCTCGGACTTGACGATTACAGGTCGTGCACAATCAAGCGCTCGAGTCAGTACTTATATGAAAAATATTATGTCATCCAATGTAATTTCACAGCCAGATTTAACCGTAATTGAAGCAAGAGGCGGGGATCGTAGCCTGCCTTATGAATTCATTTTAAATGCTAAATTAACGCCGATTGCTAAAACTGCTGAAGAAGGTGCTACTGATATTGAAACAACACCGGAGGTTCAATAATGAAAAGTATTGATCTTAAAGATGTTAATTTTAAAACATCGGGTGCTTGGCCAGCACAAGTAAAATATGTTGCTTACGTTTTTGTTGCATTTGTCATCATTTTGTCGGCCTGGTTTCTCCTAGTTAAAGATAAACGCGAAGAAATGATACAACTTGAAGGTGAAGAAGTCAGTTTAAGATCTGACTTTGAAGATAAACAAGCACGTGCTTCCAATTTAGAACCATTAAAACAACAATTGGCTCAAATGGAAGTGATACTGGTTCAAATGTTGCGTCAGCTGCCCAGTAAAAATGAAATGCCTGATTTGATTGTTGATGTTTCACAGCAAGCTCTATCAAGCGGCATTTCTAACGAATTATTTCAACCTGGTGCAGAAGAACCAAAAGAGTTTTATGTTGAAAAGCCCATTGCAATTCGCATGGTTGGAAATTACCATCAATTTGGTGAGTTTTTAAGTGGCGTAGCGACATTGCCTCGTGTGGTCATTATGACCATGCATAATATTTCATTGAAGCCACGTGGCAATACCAGTGAACCACTAGAAATGGCTGGAACTATTAAGACTTATCGCTATCTTGATCCTAACGAACAAACTGAGGAAGATAAAGCTGTCGAGGTAGTCAAATAATGAGCAAATCAACCTATAAAAATATTGTATTTCTTATTTTGGTGGTGTCCTTGCTTACGGCATGTACGCGAGGTAATACCGATTTACTTAGCTGGATAAGCCAAGTTAAAAATAGACCAGCACCGCCTCTGGATCCATTGCCTTTAGTTGAAGATCCGCCAGTCGTGGTTTATTCAGCATTAGGTATGCGTGATCCATTTGGTAAGCCGCCTTTAAATAGAATGTCGACTGGATCAGGACCAAGTCCAGATTTAAATCGACGTAGACAGCCATTAGAAGCATTTTCCTTAGATAGTTTAAGTATGGTTGGTACCATCGGAAAAGACAAAAATCTTATTGGTTTAATTTTAGCACCAGACAAGGTGACTTACCGGGTTACGCCTGGCGTGTATCTTGGCCAAAGTGATGGTCGAGTGCTGTCGATTTCACCGAATCAAATTGAAATGATGGAACTGGTACCCGATGGCAACGGTGGTTGGATGGAAAGGCAAGCTAGTATTGCATTGAACGAATCAAATAGTGGGGATAAAAAATGACACATAAGTCAAACAACATATCAAATAGCTTCCGTTCCAAATTAAGTATTCTTAGCACGGCACTCTGCTTAATGCTGGCACAGCAATCATTTGCTGCAAACGTATTAAAAGATGTCAAAGCCAAGAATCTAGCTGATGGGACAACGACACTTACATTTCAGTTTGAAGATCCTATTGATGATGCCAGTTCATTTGATATCAAATCATTTAGAACTGATAATCCTCCACGTATTTCTATGGATTTTCCAGAAACTACCAATGGCTTCGAGAAGAAAAAGCTAACGCCGAGCACTGGGCTTGCTAAATCGGTAAATACAGTAGAGGCAGGTGGCAGAACGCGAGTACTTATTGATTTGGCGAAAAACTCACCAACCCGTACTGAAATTAATGGTAAAACTTTGGTACTCACCATCGATAATAAAGCTAAAGCAAATGCCGCTGTGTCAGTAGCGGGAATTGATTTCAAACAAGGTATTAATGGTGCTGGTCGCCTTGTTGTTAAATTTGACTCGCTAGGTGCAATCACCAATCTGAAAGAAAATGGCTCTGAAATCATCCTTGACATCAGCAATGCTCAGCTTCCGGCAGAGTTACGACGTCAAATGGATGTTGCAGACTATTCAACACCAGTGCTTAATATTAATGCAAGTGACGTTAATGGTAAGACCCGTTTGGTTCTCAATACCAAGGGTAAAGCTACTTTATCAGCCTATCAAACGGGTAATGAATATGTTGTTGAAATCAGCCCTAAAGCATCAACATTAGCCAGTTCAAGTCAATCAAAAGCTAGTGTCGCAAAAACCGGTGCTGTAGATAGTGGAGCTAAAAAATCTGTATATTCAGGTAAAGCAGTCACCTTTAATTTCCAAGACATACCCGTTCGTACGGTGTTGCAATTAGTCGCTGAAGAGTCTGGCTTGAATATCGTGGCCTCAGATACTGTTTCCGGCAATGTCACCTTACGTTTGATTAATGTGCCGTGGGATCAAGCACTGGAAATCGTGCTGCGCGCAAAAGGACTTGACCAGCGTCGTGATGGCAATGTTGTTTGGGTGGGACCGCAGGCAGAACTCGCTGCTTTTGAGCTTGCCAGAGAAGACGCACGAATTGCACTCACTATCCGTCAAGAAACGGTCACAGAATATATTGCTATCAATTATGGCAACGCTGAAGCGATTGCTAAATTATTAACCGACAATAGCAAATCTGGCGGTGGCGGTGGCGGTGGCGGCGGCGGTGGCAGTGTGAATGCTGGTGGTGTCAGTGGTTTAAGTATTTCCTCTGGATTTCTTTCGCCGCGTGGCAGTGTCACCTTTGATACCCGCACAAATACGTTGCTTGTGATTGATATACCAAAAAAAGTAGCTGAAATTAAGAAGATGATGCTGATACTCGATCGCCCAGTAGCTCAAGTTATGATTGAGGCACGCGTGGTAATTGCAACGGATTCTTTTGTACGGGAAATCGGTGCGAAATTTGGTGTGAGTGATGCCGATCAATCAACAGTACCAGTCAATAGAAATGTAACAGGTACAGCAACTAACTTACTGACCCAAGCCGCTGGTGTTTTAAATTTCAATTTTTTTGGTAATTACACCAACTTAGATATTGAACTGCAGGCGATGGAAAATGATGGTAAGGGTGAAGTTATTTCCAAGCCGCATGTCATCACAGCAAACCAAGTTGAAGCGACCATTAAGCAAGGTGAAGAAGTTGCTTATGTAACTCAGCAACCAGCAGCAGCTGGACAGGCTTTTGCACAATCTACGGTACAGTTTAAAGATGTATTGTTGGAACTAAAAGTTACACCCACCATTACATCCGATGGCCGAGTATTCATGAAAATATTCGTCAAAAAAGATGAAATTAATGGCTTTGTAACTACTGATACGGGTTCAATACCGCAAATTGCGAAACGTGAAGTAAACACCGCTGTATTGGTTGATAATGGTCAAACGGTGGTAATTGGTGGCGTTTATGAATTCCGTGATCGTAAAGACGTTCAAAAAGTGCCATGGTTAGGCGATATTCCTTTTTTAGGTATTTTATTTAAATCGACCAAAAAGGACTTGAAAAAAGCAGAACTACTCATTTTCGTAACCCCGCGTATTTTAAAGCAAACAAGAATTGCCGAAGAATAATGAATAGATAAAAAGAAAAGGGCCGCTTAGCGGCCTTTTTTTTTGGAATATTATTCGATTGTTTATGGATTCAGGTTAAAATTAGCCTCTTATCAAATAAGCCTGCCTACTATGAGCACACGTAATGATTTGGCCAATGCCATCCGGTTTCTAGCAATTGATGCAGTTGAAGCGGCGAAATCTGGTCATCCAGGCATGCCGATGGGGATGGCGGATATTGCTGAAGTTCTTTGGAATGATTTTTATCATCACAATCCAAACAATCCGAAATGGATGAACCGCGACCGATTCGTGCTTTCCAATGGGCATGGTTCGATGCTGCATTATGCACTTTTACATTTATCCGGTTATGATTTGCCGATTGAACAATTAAAACAATTTAGGCAGTTGCATTCTAAAACGGCTGGCCATCCGGAAGCCTCTGAAACCCCAGGCGTAGAAACAACAACCGGTCCACTTGGGCAGGGTCTTGCTAACGCCGTTGGTTTTGCCTTGGCCGAAAAAGTATTGGCGCAACGTTTTAATCGTCCCAAATTAGATATTGTTAATCATTTCACTTATGTCTTCATGGGTGATGGTTGTTTGATGGAAGGTATCTCTCATGAAGTGGCTTCCTTGGCTGGCACTTGGGGCCTCGGAAAGCTTATTTGTTTTTGGGACGATAATAAAATTTCCATTGATGGTAATACCGATGGCTGGTTCACTGATGACACTGCAGCCCGTTTTGAAGCTTATGGCTGGCAAGTCATTCGTCATGTCGATGGTCATGATCCGTTTGAAATCAAACAGGCCATTCAAACCGCGCAAAGTGAAACCAACAAACCAACCTTAATTTGTTGCCGAACGCTTATTGGTTTCGGTTCGCCAAATAAACAAGGTAAAGAGTCAGCACATGGCGCGCCATTAGGCAAAGACGAAATAGCATTAACACGAGCAAAATTGAAATGGTCTTTCCCGCCATTTGAAATCCCAGAGAAACTATATGCCGGTTGGAACGCCAGTAAATCTGGTGATTTACTTGAAGCCAATTGGGATAAGCTGTTCGAGCGTTATGCTAAAGCACATCCGGCATTGGCAGCAGAGTTGTTGCGTCGAAGCAAGTCGGAGCTGCCTGGAAATTTCGAACAAATTGCTACCGAATATATTGCTAAACTCCAAGCTGATGGCCCGGTTGTGGCTTCACGCAAAGCATCGCAAATGGCCATTGAAGCCTTTGCGCCACATTTGCCTGAGTTAGTAGGTGGTTCTGCTGATTTAGCGCATTCGAATTTAACCTTATGGACAGGATCGAAATCGGTATCCACCGATGACGCCAATGCCAACTATGTTTATTATGGTGTGCGCGAATTTGGTATGAGTGCCATCGCTAATGGCATGGCTTTGCACGGTAGTTTTCTGCCTTACGATGCAACATTTCTGGTGTTTTCCGATTACTCACGCAATGCGTTGCGCATGTCGGCCTTAATCCCTGCGAATGTGATTCATGTGTTTACTCACGACTCCATTGGCTTAGGTGAGGATGGGCCAACCCATCAGCCGGTTGAACATATGGCATCCCTGCGTTATATCCCAAACAATGAATTATGGCGTCCGTGTGATGCAGTCGAGTCGGCTGTGTCTTGGGCAGAGGCGATTAAACGTCGAGGCGGCCCAAGCTGCTTAATTTTCAGTCGCCAAAATTTAGCACACCAAGCCCGTAACACGCAGCAAGTGGCTGATATTGCCCGTGGTGGCTATGTGTTGTTTGAAGCTAAAGCAGGTGTGTGTGATGCCATTTTGATTGGCACGGGCTCGGAAGTGGAATTGGCTATGCAAGCGGCTAAGCAATTGGCGGAGCAGGGTTTATTCGCACGCGTCGTCTCCATGCCCAATACCAACCGTTTCGATAAACAAGAGCCAGCGTACCGCGAATCGGTATTGCCTTCTGCTTGCATTAAACGCGTAGCAGTTGAAGCTGGCACCCGCGATTTCTGGTACAAATACGTTGGACTGAATGGTGCTGTTATCGGCATGGATTCGTTTGGCGCTTCAGCCCCAGCTGATCAACTGTATGCCCATTTTGGCATTACAGTGGATGCGGTGGTGGCTACCGTGAAAAAATTACAGTGATTCTTAGGGGCGATTGATGAATCGCCCTTACCCCAATAACAATTTACCCGCTGCAATTAATAACACAATGGCAAGTCCTTTGCGCAAACGGTGTGTGGGCCAGCGTTGTATGCCGAGTTGAGTACCAAGCAGAGCACCAAATGCAACTGCAATAAGCCAGTAGGGTAGCGCTTCAGGTAATGTTTGATTACTACGCATCAAGCCCATAATTGCGGCCAATGAATTTAACCAAACAAAAGCCACTGAAAGTCCTGAAGCTTCACGGGTATGTGCCCAAGAAAAATATAACAGTAATGGCGTCAGGAAAATTGCGCCTCCGGTACCGGTCATGCCGGATAAGCAACCAATAGCTGCTCCAATCATTAGCGCTGTAAAGATGGGAATGGGCTTTGATTCAATTGACTCACCAATGCGCTCAATAATGCTCCCGCTTCGCCATGAGCCTATAGCGGCCACCAGAAGCAATCCAGCAAGTAGCAGGCTGTATGTTTCTTTCGGTATTTTCCATTGAGCAGACAAATAGGCACAGGGAATGGAGGCTAAAACAAACGGTAGCACTTTTTTCCAAGGCACCAAGCCCGCTTTATTGTAACGATATAGGCCAATGCCACCTACCAGAATATTGAGTGCTAAAGCGGTTGGACGCATTTGTTCAGGAGCAAATCCCAGCAATGCCATAGCGGCTAAATAGCCACTCGCGCCAGCATGTCCAACTGAGGAATATAGTACGGCCACTAGAAAAAATAGAGCGGCTAATGTGTAGTGGTCAATGTCCATGTGTTAAATACTAAATAGTTGCGATTAATTTTAATGCAATTTGCATGGCTTTAACCCCGAAAATCCGCATTTTTGCTAAAATAGATGACTATTAATTAATCGCTTGGAGATGTTATGACGATCAAAGTTGCCATCAATGGCTATGGCCGCATCGGCCGCAATGTATTACGTGCCTTGTATGAATCTGGCCGTAATAATGAAATTCAAGTGGTGGCCATTAATGATTTAGGCGATGCTGAGACCAATGCGCATTTAACCCAATACGATACGGCGCATGGTAAATTCCCAGGAACAGTGACGGCAGATGGCGGCGATTTGTTGGTTAATGGCGATCGCATTAAAGTTTATGCTGTGCGTAATCCTGCTGATATTCCATGGGGCGCGCATGATGTTGATGTGGTTTTGGAATGTACTGGTTTATTTACCTCAAAAGCAAAGGCCTCGGCGCACTTAGCCGGCGGTGCCAAGAAAGTTATTATTTCCGCGCCTGGCGATAAAGACATCGATGGTACGTTTGTATTCGGTGTTAATGATCATCAATTGAAATCTGAATACACGGTGATTTCCAATGCTTCGTGCACCACCAACTGTTTAGCCCCGTTGGCTAAAGTGTTGCATGAAACTGTTGGTATTGAGCACGGCTTAATGACCACCATCCATGCCTATACCAATGATCAAGTATTAACCGATGTATTTCATAGCGATTTGCGTCGTGCCCGTAGTGCCACTATGAGTCAGATTCCAACCAAAACAGGTGCCGCCGCAGCTGTTGGTTTAGTATTGCCAGAATTAAATGGTAAGCTCGATGGCTATGCGATGCGCGTGCCAACCATCAATGTATCCATCGTTGATTTATGTTTTGTGGCGAAACGTGACACCAGCATTGAAGAAATAAACGCTATTGTAAAAGCGGCTTCCGAAGGTGCGATGAAAAACATTTTGGGCTACAACAGTAAGCCTTTAGTTTCGATTGACTTCAACCACAATCCGCACAGCTCAATGTTTGATGAAACCTTAACCAAAGTCACTGGTGGTACGTTCGTGAAAGTGTGCTCATGGTACGACAACGAATGGGGTTTCTCGAACCGCATGCTAGACATGACGATTGCTTTAATGAACGCTAAATAATCGTTAAATCAATCACAAAAAAGCCCGCAAATTGCGGGTTTTTTTGTCAATAATACATAGCATCAGCGCATTGGTTTAAACTCGTAAAACAGACTTATTTGGTGTGTTCAGTGAAAATTGCAATTATTGAGAAATATAAAAATAAAATCGGACTCTATTTTAATTCGCCACTTCGCCAAGGCCCACGGGGTAGTTTTGTTTTCATCCATATTAATAAAACCGGTGGCACCAGTATTATCGACATTACCGGCAAAGCATTTCGAAAGCACATGACCGCAAAAGAGGTGATTGCAAGCATAGGCCAGAGCAAATGGGATGCAGCGTATAAATTTGCTGTGGTGAGAAACCCTTGGGATAAAATGGTTTCGCACTATAAACACAATATTAAAACTAAACCTTCAACCATGCGTATTGGTGGCGCTTCTTCCAGAGAATTCATCTCGTTTAACGAATGGTTGCAGTGTACTTTAGGGTTGGTTAAAAATAGAAAATACTATAATCGCCCTCAGCATTTCTTGCCACAAGTGGAATGGCTGAAAGATAACAATGGCAAGATTGCCATGGATGCCATTATTCGTTTTGAATCTTTGGCGGTTGATTATGTAAAAGTGGCTGAACAGTTGGGTTTGAATACCAATCTGCCACATTTGAACAGCACCGAACGTAGCGCTTATAGAAAATTTTATAATGCGGAATCGAAGCAGCTGGTTGAGGATTGGTTTAAAGAAGATATAGAATTATTTGGCTATCAATTTGATAAGGATTCTCTTGATTTCGCACCAACATAAAACGTTATTTGTACATATTCCAAAGTGTGGCGGGCAAAGTATTGAGCATATGTTTTTGGCTGATTTAGGCCTTGCTTGGAAAGATAAATCTTGTCTTTTAATGCGAAAAAGAAAAAATGCAGAGCATGGGCCACCAAAGCTTGGGCATTTAATCGCCTCGGATTATGTGGCGTGTGGATACATTGACGCCAGCTTATTCAATGCCTATTACAAATTTTCAATCGTTCGAAACCCGCTGAAAAGACTTCAATCGGCCTATAACTATTTAGGCTTTAGGGATTTGGTTAGCTTCTCTTACTTTGTCAATCATATTGTTGTAAGTAATCTGAAAAATAGAGATTCATGGTTTTGGTTTCTTCGGCCGCAAGTTGATTTTATTTTAGATAAAAATCAGCAATTATTAGTTGATGATGTATTTAAAATTGAAAATTTATCTGATGGCATTGCCACTATTATTGAACGCTCCGGATTAAGTGGCCAACAGTTATTACATGTCAATCAATCGAGCCAACTGGGCTTGAGTAGCCGTATGCTTAGAGCTACAAAATTAGCAATCAAAGAAAAATTGCCATTCAGCGCCATGCTTGATCGAAACTCGGCGGACTGTGATCAACAAACCAAATCACGAGTCGAGCAGTTGTATGCCGCTGATTATGAGTATTTAGGCTATTAGTTAGAGATTGCCTGAACCTGCTAGGGCACGTTGGAGTCGGTCAGCGATGGCCCGCCATTGTTCGGTTTGAGGTATTTGCTCAATCATAATCATATCGGCTTGCAGATTATCGAGCGCGCGAAGATTTGCATATAGCAACTGGGCATAGGTTTCAGCGTGCTTGGCTATTGTGATGCCGGTAAAGCCTTCGGGAAGGGTTTCAAAACAAAGTGCCACGATTTTTTGATGCATGGAACGCGTTACCATTTCATCTCGGCTAAGCATTTTCATTGCGGTGCGCGGCGCGTAATGTGCCATTAAATCGCCTGATACTCTTGGACTGTTTTGTTGAGCGCCTTGTTGCAAGTTGGGTATGAAAACTTGCAGTTGTTCAAAACTAATTTGCCCGGGGCGTAAAATACGCGCAGGTGTTTGGGTTAAGTCGATAATCGTGCTTTCAATGCCGATGTCGCATGCGCCAGCATCCAATATTATCGGGGTTTGAGCGCCGAATTCGTCGCGCACGTGTTGCGCAGTGGTTGGCGAAATATGCCCGAATCGATTAGCCGAGGGCGCTGCTAAACCGCCGCCAAATGCACGAAGTAGTTCAAGTGTGAGGGGGTTGTTCGGGCAACGCAGGCCGATGGTATTTTGGCCGCCGGTAACTATGGTTTGAATATCATCGCGTTTATTCAAAATTAGTGTTAATGGCCCTGGCCAAAAATGTTCAGCCAGTTGATAGGCCGTTTCAGGAATATCTTTGGCCCATTGCTTTAGAAAATCAACGCTAGCAATATGCACAATCAGTGGATGATTGGCAGGACGACCTTTAAGCTCAAATATTTTTTTGACCGCTTCAGTATCCATTGCGTTGGCGGCTAGACCATAAACGGTTTCTGTGGGAATAACCACCAAGCCACCTTGTTTTAAAATTTGTGTGGCTTGCAGAATTTCAAGCTGTTGTTGGCTGATTTGTGGCATAGGATATTCGCAAGGTTTCGCTTATTATAGTGGACTGTTAATAATGAGGTGAATTATGGCTATTGTGCGAATGAGCGATCTTGATCTGCATGGCAAGCGGGTATTAATTCGGGAAGATCTGAATGTGCCAATTAAAGCAGGCAAAATTACTTCCGAACAACGCATCAAAGCCGCGCTTCCCACGCTAAAGTTGGCCTTGAGTAAAGGCGCGGCGGTTATGGTCACCTCGCATTTGGGGCGCCCGAAAGAGGGTGTTTGGAGCTTGGAGGATTCTCTAGCGCCGGTTGCAGCGCGTTTGTCGGAATTGTTAGGGCAAACGGTAGCCCTTAAGAAAGATTGGTTGGATGGTGTTGTGGTCAATCCAGGTGAAATTGTGTTGTTGGAAAATTGCCGGATGAATGTTGGCGAAGCGGCTGATGATGAGAACTTATCTCAGAAGCTGGCGGATTTATGCGATGTGTATGTGATGGATGCATTTGGTACCGCGCACCGTGCTCAAGCTAGTACTCATGGCGCGCTCCGCAAGGCCAAAATTGCCGCCGGCGGACCATTACTGATGGCTGAGTTAGATGCTTTAGCCAAAGCGCTTGAAGCACCTGAGCGACCATTAATAGCCATTGTGGCCGGTTCGAAAGTATCCACCAAGCTTGAACTGCTTGGCAATTTGGTTGGTAAGGTTGATCAATTAATTGTGGGTGGCGGCATCGCTAATACCTTTATGGCGGCAGTGGGTTTGCCGGTTGGTAAGTCTTTGTGCGAAATGGATCTGCTCGATACCGCACGCACCATTCTGGCTGATGCTAAAGCACGCGGCGCCGATATTCCAATTCCAACCGATGTGGTGGTAGCCAAAGCGTTTGCCGCCGATGCCGAAGCAACCGTGAAAGCGGTGTCCGATGTGGCTGATGATGATTTAATTTTGGATATTGGCCCCGATACCGCCAAGCGCTATGCACAAATGATTGCACAAGCCGGCTCAGTGATTTGGAACGGTCCTGTGGGTGTATTTGAGTTTGATGCGTTTTCAAAAGGCACCGAGATCTTAGCGCACGCCATTGCCGATTCAAACGCATTTTCCATTGCCGGTGGTGGCGATACTTTGGCAGCCGTGGATAAATACGGTATAGAAAACGACATCAGCTATATTTCAACGGGCGGCGGTGCGTTTCTGGAATTTTGCGAAGGCAAACCCTTGCCAGCCGTAACGGCTTTGCTGGAGCGAGGCGCTTAATCGGCTTCGAAACTGTAACCTTGTTTTGCGAGGTAGGATAGCCACTCCGGTTTTAGCAAGCCGAAAATCAACGAATCTTGAAGTCCATCCGGGTGGAAAAAGCGTTCGCGTAACAAGCCTTCGCGTTGAAAACCAAAGCGCTCTAAAACCTTATTAGAGCGCAGATTATTGGGCTCGGTATCGGCTTCAATACGATGCAGACCAAGCTCTAGAAATCCATAACTAATTGCTAAGCTCGCGGCATCGTGTGCCAAGCCTTTGCCCCAATACTCAGGCATCAGTGCATAGCCCAAGCCGGCGCGAGCATGTTGCGGGTTGATTTCATATAAGGTGCAAGTGCCAATCATCTGATCACTTTCAAGGTCAGCAATAATCCAGTTCAGCACATTACGCGTTGCAAAGCCTTCAATAATTGTATTGGCATAGTCTATGGCTTCTTGCCGATTGGTCATTGGCCCGCGGCTCCAATAGCGCATGACTTGTGGATTGGAAAAAAGCGTATACAGACGTTCAATGTCATTCTCTTCAATCCCGCGCAAACGTATGCAATCGCTTTCGAGTATCGGGAACTGGTTTAATGTGGCAAGCTTATCTTTGATAAACTGTGACGCAGTGGTTTCCGTCATGGCGACCAATCCTTTTTCATAACAAAATTTGAGTATAAGACGATATGAGCACTAATTTCCGGCGTACCAAAATTTTGGCTACTTTAGGCCCAGCAACCGATGAACCGGGTGTATTAGAGCAGCTGATCATAGCGGGGGTGAATGTGGTGCGCTTAAATTTTTCGCATGGCACACCCGAGCAGCACGGACAGCGCGTAGCGAAAGTGCGTGAAATTGCCGCCAGTATCGGTCGTGAAGTCGGGGTTTTAGCTGATTTGCAAGGACCAAAAATTCGTATTGAAAAATTTGCTACCGATAAAGTTCAGATTCAAAACGGCCAAGAATTCCGTTTAATTTGCCGCGCTGATGCGCCAATGGGTGATGAGACACAAGTAGGCGTTAGCTATTTAGGCTTGGTCAATGATTTGGTGGTTGGCGATACGCTATTGCTGGATGACGGTTTGATTACCTTGCAAGTGAAAGCGCTTGAAGGCGATACCATCGTCACTGAAGTGATTGCTGGCGGTGCGCTTTCCAACCGCAAAGGTCTGAATCGCTTAGGTGGTGGCTTATCTTTAGATGCCTTGTCGGAGCAAGACAAAGAACATATTGCCATTGCCGCCAAGCTTGATGTCGATTTTCTCGCTGTATCCTTTTGCCGAAGCGCGGCCGATATTGATTTGGCTCGCACAATTGCTAAAAGCCACGGCTCATTCGCGCATATTGTGGCTAAGATTGAACGTGCCGAAGCTATCGTGAATTTAGTGGAAATTACCAAAGCCAGTGATGTGGTGATGGTGGCGCGCGGCGATTTAGGCGTGGAGATTGGTGATGCCGAATTGCCTGGCTTACAAAAATTAATTATTCGCACCGCTTTGGAGTGCAATAAAGTGGTGATCACCGCTACGCAAATGCTGCAATCGATGGTCGATAACCCAATCCCCACGCGCGCTGAAGTCTTAGACGTTGCTAACTCGGTCATTGACGGCACCGATGCGGTGATGTTGTCGGCTGAAACAGCATCGGGTTCGCATCCAGTCAAAGCGGTTGAGGCCATGGTGCGTATTTGCTTGGGCGCCGAACGCCAATTCAAGCACGACACTGATTTTGAAAAGGCACCACGAAATTTACAGCGTGTTGACCAAGCCATTGCTATGTCGGCGATGTTTATGGCTGAGCATATTAATCTGCGTGGCATTATTGCCCTAACTGAATCCGGTGGCACGGCGCGTTATCTTTCACGTTTCCGCGCCAATGTGCCGGTTTATGGGCTGTCTCGTTTTGGTTCAGCGCGTCGGCGCATGTGTATGATGCGCGATGTGCATCCTATTAACTTTGATAGCGACGGCCAATCAATGCGCGTGGCTTCTCGCAAGGCCGTGAAGCAATTGTTCGATCAAGGCCTTTTAGAAGTCGGCGATAAAGTGTTGATTACCAGCGGCGACCACATGGAACAACATGGCGCAACCAACACGCTGCGACTTTTAGCAGTCGGCAAAAATGGTAACACCGAAGGGCTGGGGGATTTGTAAATAAAAGCTTTATACCGTTTTATAGGTGCGCCTTGTGCGTCATTTGACAATGTGTAGCCACAAGGCTACTATATAATTCATGTACGAAATTCGGAAAACTCCACAGTTTGTTGATTGGGTTGATAATCTCAATGACATTAAAGCGCGTGCCCGAATTCAAGTGCGTATTGAGCGCTTGATTGCAGGTAATCCGGGCGATGTAAAACCGGTTGGTAAAGGAGTTTCTGAACTGCGGATCGACTATGGACCGGGTTACCGAATTTATTACATCGTTCGCAATAAAGAAATCATTTTCCTGCTTTCAGGTGGCGACAAGTCTAGTCAATCAACAGATATTAAAAACGCTATTAAATTGGCGGAAAATCTTTAGGAGCATATTATGAGCAAAACCCAAACTAGCCGTTATGATATTGCCGAACATCTTCGCACGCCGGAAGAAATGGCGGCGTATCTAGAAGCCTGTTTTGAAGAGGCCAATGGCGATGCCGCTTTTATTGCTAAGGCGCTCGGTGATATTGCACGTGCGAATGGCATGTCCCAAGTAGCACGCGATGCCGGGCTTTCACGGGAAAGCCTTTATAAAGCGCTTTCCGGCGAACGCGCGCCAGATTTCGATACCATTTTGCGAGTAATGAATGCGTTGGGCTTGCAGCTCAATGCTTCAGTCAAGGCTGCTTGAATACAAGTGGCGCCACCAACACACTGCGACTTTTAGCAGTCGGCAAAAATGGCAACACCGAAGGGCTGGGGGATTTGTAACAAGGCTTAAGGTATAATATCCGCTTCTTAAACCACTCCAGCGGAACGCCCCTATGAGCATCGACCAACTCCCCGAAATTGCCCTAGCCATGGTTGCCTCAGGCAAAGGTATCATCGCCATTGACGAATCCAACGCCACCATCAAAAA
>JAGNUI010000047.1 GCA_017987065.1 Arenimonas sp. | reverse complement strand
GGCGAATGGGATGTTGATGGCGGGCAGGATGGTAAAACGCCGGTGGGAATGAGCACGATTACGCGCGTGGCAAAAGGATGTGCTTTGCATGAAAATTGGCGGAGCACAGGCGGTGGCGATGGTCAAAGCTTAAATGTCTTTGATGCAACTGCCAAGCAATGGACACAATTTTGGATTGGTGCTGATGGTGTCATCTTGAGGCTTGAAGGTGGCTTGCAAAATAATTCCATGATTATGGAAGGGGTCTTAGAAATGCCAGATGATAAGGTTCAATTGCAACGTATTACTTGGACGCCAATGGAAGATGGTCGTGTCAGTCAGCGTTGGGATATCTCAGATGATGACGGCAAAAACTGGCAGGTCAGTTTTATCGGTTATTATCGAAAAAAGCCGAAATAAATTCAAATATAATGCATGCGTTGTGATGAAAAAAGCCTGATATACCAGGCTTTTTTAAACTCTGCAAAGTTGAATTAAGCGTGAGCCAAAGCAGGTCGCCCGTTCGGAAAAGCATAGCGCCCAATGCGGTAAAGCACGCCGAAATATTGTTTCCAGAAACCGCCGGTGTTGTAGTGCACGCCGTATTTTTCGCAGATGGCTTTCACTTGCGGCGCGATTTCGGTGTAGCGGCGTGCCGGCATATCGGGAAATAAATGGTGTTCAATCTGATGGCTCAAATGGCCAGTCATGATGTGGAACCAACGCCCACCTTCCAGATTGCTAGAGCCTTGAATCTGGCGTAAATACCAGAGGCCGCGGCATTCATTGCGTGTTTCTTCACGGCTAAATGAGTGCGCATGCGTGGTGAAATGGCCACAGAAAATAATGGCGTTGGTCCAAACATTGCGAATGCCATTGGCAATCAAGTTGCCCAGCAACACCCGCGGCCATTGCCAGAAGGCTAACAAGGGAAACAACACGTAATCCTTAACCAATTGCGAGCTGGCTTTTTTAAAAAAGGGCTTAGCTTTTTCTCTTAGTTGTGCAAAGCTCATGCGACCTTTAAACAGGCGGCCGAGTTTTAAATCTTGAATGGCAATGCCCCACTGGAAATTGCTGGCCAGTACTAAATAGCTGAACGGCTGAATTAAACAAGCCGGTTGCCATTTCTGCTTCGGTGTTAAACGAAACATATCGTAACCGTAGTCGTTATCTAGTCCAAGAATATTGGTGTAATTGTGATGCTCGATATTATGGGTTTTTTGCCAGTCTGACGGCGCACAAACCATATCCCAGGAATAGGTTTTTGAATTGAATTCCGGATCGTTCATCCAATCGTATTGACCGTGCAATACGTTATGGCCAAGCTCCATGTTTTCAACAATTTTCGCGTGCGCCAGCGCAATGATGCCGGATACCCAGCTGATCGGACCAATGCCAAACATGAGTAAGCCACGCCCGGTAATAGCACTGGCTTGCGCAATACGGCGAATTTTTCGGATGTACTTGGCATCCTGTTCGCCCAAATCGGCCATTACATTGGCTCGCACTTGATCGAGCTCCGTTTGGAAGTTCTGAAGTTCAGCGCCGTTTAATCGAATTTTAAGGGTCATAGTATTTATACTCTTAGGATTTATAGGTCAAGTTGAACGTTGCTTAGTGGTGTTGAAATGCACAGTTGAATCCACTCTGCACCATCACTGCTCGGTTTATCGGTGATGTGGTTGTGCACCACGCCACTTTTTTTCCAACATTGGCAAGACATGCAGATGCCACGCCGGCAGCCATTTTTTGGATTGAGTCCATGGCTTTCAGCGGCTTCTAATAGGCTTTGGCCACGCAAAGCCACAAAGTTAGATTTTTGCGCATCAACATAAATATCAAAAGATTCCGCATCTTCATCAACAAAGAATTGCCACTGGCTGAATTGTTCTTTTTTCAGCGTATCGCTCAAGCCTTGTGCTTTATACACATCGCTTATGGTCTCCATTAAACCTGTGGGGCCACAAAGATAAGTCTCACGCTGACCATAATCGGGCACGGCATTGGCAAGATGTTCGGCATTTAAATGACCCTGATCTTTACTGAAATGGGTCTTGATGACTAGTTCTGGCCATTGGTGAACAAGTGTTTCGAGTTCTTTGCTGAAAATCATCTCTGCTGGGGTGCGGCAACTAAACAACAAAACGGCATTGGGTTTCTGTTTCTGTTGCGCCCAAGATTGCAACATCGCCATTATTGGTGTGATGCCACTGCCACCTGCAATCAGTAAAACAGGATGTTCGGATTGCGTTGCCGTAAAAATACCGCTGGCCTGACTAATACCAACAATTTGGCCAGGTTTAAGCTGGCTAGCTGCTTTAGAAGCCCAACCATTCGGGTTAATTTTAATGGTCAAGCGAATGACGCCATTGGCTTGCGGTGCGTTTGAAATGCTAAAGGTACGCGATTTGCGCTGCCCGTCGATGTCAAGCTCTAAAGAAACATGTTGGCCGGCTTTAAAGCCTTTGAATAAGTGATTAGGCTTCAAATACAAACTGAATACATTGGCGCATTCTGATTCAATGCGCAGCACTTTTGCCTGTGTGCGCGTAAGCGACCACAAGGGATTAAATGACTGCACAATCCGGTTCCAGGCATGCGGGTCGTTCAGCGGTTTTAACCATTCTGTGCGCCAAAATGCATTGACTTGATTCAGTGTCATGGTAATACCCAGAGATATATAGTAAACATATGTTCACTCAATAGATATAAAATGTCAAACATTGATTGCGCTTGGAGTTTGAGTGTTTATACTGAGTTCATTGATTCGAGAACTAGCCTTGCTGCCCAATTCACCTGAAATTTCTATAACACCCATTAGACGCGACGCTCGTAAACTGCGGACGCGGCAGCAACTTTTGCATGCTGCTTTGATTTTGGTTGGACGTGGTCGAGGCTTTACCTCATTAAGCTTGCGCGAAGTGACTCGCGAAATTGGTGTGGTTCCAGCCTCTTTTTATCGACATTTCAAAGACATGGATGATTTAGGCTTGGCCTTGGTGGAAGAAGGTGGGGTGACCCTGCGGCGTTTATTACGCGAAGCCAGGCGTGGCAAGTTCAAGCCTAAAGATATCCTTCGAGATTCCGTACTCATTTATAAGCGTTATTTAGAACAAAATAGGCTGATGTTTGCTTTTATTGTGGGTGAACGCAGTGGCGGTTCGCCGGTTATTCGTAAAGCGATTCGCTTAGAAGAAGAACATTTTGTCCATGAAATGGCGCAAGATCTTCGAGATTTAGGCACCGTACCTGGCTTATCCAGCCAAACCCTCGAGTTAATATGTTCCTTAGTCGTCACCACCATGTTAAATGCCGCCAACGATATCTTGGATCTACCCACCGATCAAAAACAAAGTGAGCAAGAGTTGGTGGATCATTTTGTATCGCAGTTGCGTTTAATTTTCCTTGGTGCACGATTATGGCGTGAGCCTTAATAAAGTTGAGATCATTTCATGCTTAAATTAATCGGTTTTGATGCAGACGATACCTTGTGGCATAGCGAAGTATATTTTCGCACGGCACATGATGCGTTTGAAAAGATATTAGCCAATTACTTGGATTTAAGTAATATCAAAGTACATGAACATTTGCTGGATGTGGAGCGCCGCAATATTAAATTATTCGGCTATGGCGCCAAAGGTATGACCCTTTCAATGCTTGAAACGGCAATCTCGATAACCAATGAGCGCATTAGCGCCAAACATTTGCACGAGATTATTGGCTTGGGTAAAGAGGTCTTGTTGCATCCGGTCTCGCTCATCGACGGCATTGAACAAGCCGTGAAAGATATTGCCAAAGAATACCAAGTGGTTTTAATTACCAAAGGCGATTTATTTCATCAGGAAAGCAAAGTGGCACAATCAGGGCTTTCCTCATTATTTGGTCGTATTGAAATAGTCTCTGAAAAAGATCCAGCCACTTATCAACGCGTACTGGCAGAGTTTGGTTTGGCGGCGCATCAGTTTTTGATGGTGGGCAATTCCTTGCGCTCCGATATTGCGCCGGTTTTGCAAATAGGCGGTTATGCCGTGCATATGCCCTATGCGGTAACTTGGGCGTTGGAGCACGATGAACATTTTGTACCCGATGCCAATCGCATGTCGGTGGTAGATTCCGCGCAGTGTATTCCAGATGCAGTGCACGCACTGGCCTTAAAAGCCGCACGTATTCATTAAGGCTTGCTATGCGTTATATTGCACCTGCACGAGCAGAATTAGATTCGTCGATATTTTCTCATCCCGTGTTCGAAACGCTAGAGGCTCAGCATTTGGCGCTTTGTATGCAAGCCGATTGGCCTGAAGTGGAACGCCTGAATTATGTCTGGCATGCGCCGCAAAATAGGCAAGGATCTTTGTTTCGTTTTGTCGCGCAAGAAAGCATTGATGACGGACAACACTACGAGCAGCGGATATACCATCATGCGGTGGTGGCCACACGAAGTGAAAATTGGCATGATTTATTCAATGCCATGATTTGGATGCGGTACCCCCTGATTAAAATGGCCTTGAATGCACGCCAAGTTGAAGATATGGTCGCTTTTGGAACGAAACAACGCACGCGTAGTCAATGTGCGATGACCCATTTCGATGAAGCGGGAGCCATCATCCGTTGTTCGGATCCAGAGATGTTAGCCGCTTGGAATGAACACGATTGGGAGGCTTTTTTTAGTGCGTGGCCGCGGGTGATGGCGGAAAGTGGTATTCAAGTATGGTTGTTTGGCCATTCTATTTATGAGCATGCACTGAACCCAGAAATCGCATTGGTGGCGAAAGCACTGGTTATTGATTCAACGGAAAGTTTAAGTAATGAATTTATCGATCAATACCTAGCGAAGCAAATTAACAATCAACATTGTTTGATGGACCCGCAAGAGTTAAGACCCATACCCTTATCAGGCATCCCTTACTGGCATAAATTGTTTGGTCAGGTTGATTTTTTCCAGCGCGTGCCATGTTTCCAGCCTAAACGTATTGGTAAAACCTATCCTGAGCCTTTAACAATTCAGTATTAGCTTGATGAATCTGACTAGCTCCACGTAAAATGTAGCATGCGGTCATATCATCCAGTTTTTATTATCATTGCGCTATGTTCGGCTGTTTCAGTAGAGGCTGCTCAATTATTGCCGGTTAAAATAACTGGCTTGGATAAAACGCTTGAGCTCGAAGTGCGTTCGGTGATTGATTTGCCTGAAAGTAGCTCGAAAGGGATTGAAGTATCCGAAGGGCGTTTGGTTTATTACATCAACTCTTTGAATGCTTTGGTTGAAGATAGTTTAGAGCCGCACGGTTATTATCATGCCAAAGTTAGCAACAGCATGGTGCGCAATGACCAAGATGTGCAAATAACAATTGATATTGATTTGGGTGAACCGGTTCGTGTTCGGCAACGAAATCTGAAAATTGATGGCCCGGGCAATAAGGATCGATTTATGGGCTTCTGGCTTGAAGCCTTTGAACCTAAACCAGGCGATATTTTTAACCATGATACCTATGAAACCAACAAAGCTATTATTTCTCAGGCTTTGCTGGATCGTGGTTATTTCGATCAAAATAATTCGACACATGAAGTGCGCGTCACGCGTGCTGAAAATAGCGCTGATATCAATTTAGTTTGGGATAGTGGTATTCGATATCGATATGGCGCGGTGCGATTTGATGGTAATCATTTAGAGCCCGGTTTGATTGAACAGTTAATAAATTTTGAACAAGGTAAATATTATTCACAACCGCAAATTATGCGGTTTCAAGAATCCTTATCCAAGCTCAATTACTTTGGCACCATCGAAATCGTTCCCGACTTGGAAAATAAAGACGGTGATCAGGTGCCAATTGTCGTGACGCTGACAGAGGGCAAACAGAACAGTTATAACACCAGTTTAAGTTATGGCACGAAGTCTGGTTTCGGCGTTGAATTCGGCTTGGAGCGGCGTTGGATTAATCAAAAAGGCCATAAATTTGATTTTGTATCTGACTGGTCGCAGAAAGAGCAGTCGATGATTGCAAGTTATCGTATCCCCGCTTTTACGTGGCTTGATGGCTGGTATGGTTTGAGCCTAGAAGTCAGAAATGAGGATTATCAGACTTTACCCACGCGCTATGTTGAAGCATCAGTGAATCGCTTCGGGGAGGTCAGAAATTGGGATTTACTTGCATCTGTTAACGTGCGCCATGAACGGTTTGATGAATTCATTCCTGAATCCAATAATGCTCCGCCCATCAATTTATATACCACGGTGGTGTATCCGGAATTTAATGCTGTTTGGCGAAGCAGCCGTGATATTGCATTTATCCCGAATGGCACTTCCTGGACTTACCAAGGACGTTTTGGCTATGAAGTCCAGACAGCAGACGCCTGGTTTGCTCAAGGGTACGTTAATCATAGACGGGTCATCTCACTAACAAATAAAAATCGAATACTTTTGCGTGCTGATTTAGGTGCCATATGGACTCAGAACTACGAATATTTCCCACCCTCGCTCAGGTTTTATGCCGGTGGCGATCAGAGTATTCGAGGCTATGGCTTTAAAGAAATAGGTGAATATATTGATGGGGTCAATTATGGTGGCCAATATTTAGCCTTAGGTAGTTTTGAATATGAGCATCGCATATTGCCAGAGTGGGCCATCGCTACTTTTGTAGATTTTGGCGATGCCTTTACACAGGATTTTAATCTAAACGTTGGTGCTGGCATCGGAGCGCGGTGGAAATCTCCAATTGGTCCCGTTCGTTTAGATGTGGCTTATGGTTTTAACGGCCCAGATCCTGGCATTGCATTTCACTTTACCTTAGGCTCGGATTTGTAGTATGAGCAAAATTAAAATTGCAGGGTTAATTTTACTGGCTGGCGTAATGGCATTGGCGAGTTCCGTTTATTGGGTAACCAATACGGTAGGTGGCAGAGATTTTGCATTACGGCAAGCGCAAGCGCAACTGCCATTAGACACAAAATTGTATTGGAAATCGGTGCAAGGCACTTTAGCAAAGGGTTTGCAATTCAATCAATTTGTCTATTCCGATGCCACGCAACGATTCGAAGCCACTAGCCTCAATTTCAACATTAAACTGTCGCCCTTATTATTTGGTAAAGTGCACAGTGATTTCGTAGTCGCTAAGCATGTAAAAATTTATCTGGCTAAAGATGAGACGCCTTTTGAATTTCCACGTTGGCCTGAAAGCTTGCCGTCTTTGGATGTGCCGATCAGTGTCAATATTAAAAAAATACATGTTGACGACATACAGTTTTTTAAAGACAAAGCGTTGGTATATGCACTGAATACACTGGACGGTGGCTTTGATCTCAAGCCAGGTTCATTGCAAATTAGCGAAGTCAAAGCACAGTCTGTTGATGGCACCATTCATTTGAGTGGTTATTATCAACCCAATTATGGCTTCAAAACTAAATTAAAAGGTGGGGTCAGTTTGAATGTGGCCACCAAAAAAGCGCCTCAGAATTTGTATTTTAGCGCTGATGGCAATGCCACACGTTTTATGCTCGACATACAAGGCGCGATGCCAGAACCAATTAGTATCAGATGGCAATTGCAAGATCAAGATCAGAAACCATTTTGGTTTCTGAGCGCCAGCACCGAGCGTTTTGAGCCACGTTATCTCGGTTTGATTGATGAACATAGTTACCGAGTCCAGTTGGCTGCTACAGGCACCGACAAGAGCACTCAGATTTCTGGCGAGTTGAGTCGTGATGCAAAGACCATCATTATTAATCCATCTACCTTCTCCTTAAACGAAGATGCTGTGCAATTAGATCAAGTTCAGGTTGTGTATGAAGGCGCTACGTTTACGGCCGCTGGCTCAGTAAATGCTGGCGAGGTGATTTCCAGTAAAGGTATAAAACTCACGATTAAAGATTTTGCTTTGCCACTTGCGCAGCAAGACACCCTTAAACAAGCGCCAGTTGTTCTCAATAGCCAACTAACTTGGTCAGGCACACTGCCCGAATGGAAAGTAGATGCGACGGGTGAATTAATACGTGGCAAAGAGTCGGCAAAATTTACCTTAATTGGCAACGGCAGCCAACAAGACATTAGTTTGTCAGCGCTAAATATCAAAACAGCAAAAGGTGGGCTGGCCGGTAAACTGCAAGCGCAATGGCAGCCAGGTCTTAAGATTGCTTTTGAAGGCAAGTTAAACCAATTCGACCCAAGTTATTTCTTTTCAGATTTTCCAGGTGCCATCAATGCCGATGTGAAGTTAAATACCAAACAGGAGATTGACAAGCCATGGCAAGGGACTGTTGCCATTAAACAATTGGGAGGACAATTGCGTGGCCGCGTACTTGCTGGGCAAGCAGATATTCGATTTGAAGGGCTAAATATTTCCGGAACTGCCGATGTAAAAGCGGGCGGATCGCATCTGATATTGAAAGGCAGTGATGGGGCTCAATTGAATGTAGCGGCACAATTATTGCCATTAAATCTAAACGACATTAATCCGCAATGGTCTGGAATTTTGAATGGCAATCTGTTGTTGAAAGGTGCGCGTGCTAATCCATTGTTTGAGGTGCAACTTGCGGGTGAAAATGTTGCGCTGCTGGATTATCGCGCCGATTTCTTAAAGCTTGAGGGCAACACCATTTCTGGCAATCGAACACAACTGCAAGCACGTGGTGCACAAATTTCCGGCCAACTCTTTGAGCAAATTGAAGCAGAGCTAGTTGGTAAACTCAGCGATGCCCAGTTGCAAGTGAAAGTTCAAGCGGCTGATTTTAATGCCAGTAGTAGCGGCCGTTTGCAATGGACAGATGTTAAGCAAGCCTTCAACGCACAAACGTTTCAAATTCGAACAGAAGATTTCGGCACATGGCAATTGCAAGCACCAATGTTATTGCAATTGGCGAATGACAGTTACCGATTCTCGTCGTTCTGTCTCAGCAATACGGATCATTCTGGGCGTGTCTGTGCCGAGGATGCGGGATCGGCTATTGCCATTGTAGGCTCAGATTTTCCGCTACTTCTGCTTGAGCCTTGGTTAAATAACGCCGGCAAGGAATTCACCTACACCGGTATCGCCAGTTTTAAGGGTGAGTTGCCAAAAGATTTTTCTTTGGCCGGCACTGGTTATGTCAATCTAAATGTACCGTCTTTGAAGATTGGCGTTAAGTCAAATACCGATAATGAAGTTGCTCGAATTGATGATTTAAATCTACAAGCAAAGTGGCTTGGAAATCGCTTGTCCGGAAAAGTTAGTGCCAGATTGAAGCAAAATGGTTTTATTGAGGGCGAAATTAATACCGG
>JAGNUI010000186.1 GCA_017987065.1 Arenimonas sp. | reverse complement strand
ATTGAGTTTGTAGGTACGGTTCATACCGTAGCGTGCTTTTGACTTACGTGTCATAGATAACCCCTGCTGTAAATGAAATTCGGTTAATAAAATGTAATACAAGAAGCTTAACCCACAATAAACGGAAAGCTTGCTTGCCTAGTGAACTTCTTTTTTTTGCAAGAGTCAATACGTTAAATGAAAAAAAATCTAGACGTTCACCACAGTTTTTGGTTATTTTTTTGTGAACTTGGTCTCATTCCTTTATTTTATTGGCATTCAGAGCAATTGAGTGACTTGTAATGGCTTACAAAGTTCCTGCTCATTTCACAAGTCGTTACGGTGATTAATGCTTATTTTTTAAGCAACTTGTCCTAAATTTAGACTAATTGCGCTAAATGCTCGGCATGTTGCCGGCTTTACTTACAATCCGATAAATTCCATGTACTTACCACCGGCTAAGCGCGGAATTTCATCACACCAATCAACAAGCACGCGGCTGTTAGCACCAAAATGCTGGGTAAAGACCTTACCAATACTGGTTTCGATGACCTTCCTATCAGCGCCCTGCTGGGCAATGATGCGCACCAGGAACTGATCCAGTGCTGTTTGCTGCACTTGGTATTGGCGAATACCTGGGGTATCGCGAATCGGCGCTGAAATTTCGGTGCTGAACACATAGCTGCCATCTGGGTGTTTTAATAAGCCACGCGACTTGCCTAATAGCTTGGTAAGCGCTGGCAAAGGGATTTTGCCACAAGGGCAAATGGTAGGCGCGGCCAAATCACCGATGGCGTAGCGAATAAAGGGCATTTTTCGGTTGTAGTAATCGGTAATCACAATTTGACCAACTTCGCCATTTTGACAAGGCAGGCCTTGATCATTCAAAAACTCGACACCGAGCTTATGCGCCATAATGTGGTAATTTTCAGGATGATGCGGGCACCGGCCGGCCGTCATGCCTACTTCTGTGCTGGAGTACGTTGCGCCAATTTCGGCATTTGGAAATGCCCGTTTAATGACAGCCTCTTGGCTACTTTCAAACAATTCCGACATACAGATAATGCGTTGCAATTCAGTAATCTGCCTGCCACTTTGGATAAGATGCTGGGCAACCTGCTCAAGATTGGTTGGGTAACTGATCAGCGAGCGCACGCCATTTTCAATCTGCGCCTGCAAAAACGTGAGTTGCTCAACAACCGGTGTGGCCACTTCAAAACTGTTGGATTTGGCTTGATGGGCACTAAGAGCAATTATTTTGGCATTTGGTAGGCGGCCGCCAAACCATTCGGCGTAACTCTGTCCGTCGCGGCCTTCCATTTGTGTGCGCTGTGGCGCCCAATGGGTACGAACCGGCACTGAGGTAGAGCCCGAGGTTTTCCCTGTAACCGGATTGCCATTAAGCAATTCATCATTGTGCTTTTGCAAAATCTCGCGGGTTAGCAGCGGAATGCTGGTGCTTGCCGCATAAAAATGCCGGTAAAATGGGTTGTGCGCAAAGGCGTGATTAACCATCTGAGTGAAGTGTTTTTCAGCAAAAGGCCGACCAATAAACGATTGCGGTATGTTGAATGCGGGCATGTTAGTTAGTCGATCGAGTTTTTTGCAAATTTATGCAGCTACTTCCATATATTCGACCACACTCTTGGGCTCTGGCAATGGCAAGCCGTCTTCAAGCAAGCCCTCAATATGTAACTTAATTGCCACTCGGATTAAATTTTCTGTCTCCAGCAAGCTAGAGCCAGTTGCCACGCAACCGGGCAAATCCGGGACATAAGCCGAATAGTTATGATCTAATTTTTCAAGCACAATGGCATAGCGCATGATTATTCCTTCAGTCTAGCTTGCTTTAAAATACTGTTTAAGGTTCCTGGCGCCAAATCGTCACTCAACTTTCCAGCGAGTGTAACCCGACCTGGCTTTATTGCATGCTTGAATTGACGATGACTACCTCGTGTCGCCACTAGATACCAGCCATCATTTTTCAATGCTACCAGTATATCAGCGACCTTCACTCAAAGCACCCGCGCCAAACACCACACGTCCACGCGCTGCACGCCACCGACCATTAAAGCCTCAGCCGCTGCCATGCACGTTGCGCCGGTGGTGTACACATCATCAACCAAGGCCACATGCGTTGGCAAAGCGCCCTTTGCAATAAACGCACCACTCACATTCGGCAAACGCTCGGCCGCTTTCAACTCCGATTGAACGTGCGTGGCGCGTTGGCGAATGAGCCCATCATGTAAAACCGGTATCCCCGTTTGCTTGCCCCAATACTTGGCTAATTCTAAAGACTGGTTAAAGCCACGTTGCCGAAGTCGTTGTGTATGCAAAGGCACCGGAATCAATGCCATTGGGCGTTCTATATTACTAAAAGCTGGTAATGAAAGTTTCGCCAGCATTCGCCCATAGCCCAATTGCTGATGGAATTTAAAGCCTTGAATGAGTTCATCTATATTGGCTTGGTAGGCAAAGCCGGCGTAAACCCTACCATGCGAACAAGCCAAAGGCTTTGGTGCCCCTGAAAACAGGTCAAAACAAGGCGCGCAAAGATCAAGCCCTGCCATGCCATGGTTTTGGCAGAGCACACAGCGTGGTGGAAATAGCTGATTGCACAGAGATTTTAGACTTTGGTCAATAAGATTCATTGGCGTTTGGTTGACGAGCTGGAGTATTCTATACAGGTTGCCTGTTTGCCTACTCCATATCTATCGGGATTTCCCTATGCCAGCTGTCATCCGAAATGACTATTCACGCGCCGAAGTGGTGGCCTTACTCAATTTGCCGTTTGCCGATTTAATGCATCAAGCAGGTAACGTGCATCGCGAAAGTTTTAATGCCAATCAAGTGCAAGTCTCCACGCTCTTATCAATTAAAACTGGCGGTTGCCCAGAAGATTGCGCCTATTGCCCGCAAGCGGCGCGCTACGATACCGGCCTGCAAGC
>JAGNUI010000185.1 GCA_017987065.1 Arenimonas sp. | reverse complement strand
ATGGCGGATATGCTCTTTGGCCATTTCATCGCCGGTGATATCGATTGTGGCGTAGCCATTTCTGGAAAATAATTGTGCAATCTTCGCCGACTCGCCCTTGGTTTTAGTGGCTAAGCCAACAAATATATGCGCTTGCTGTTTGTCAGAAATTCGGTAATTGAATTCGGTCACATTGCGCGGCCCAACCATTTGACAAAATGTTTTGAACGCGCCACGTTGTTCTGGAATGGTCACCGCAAACAGCGCTTCTCTTTCCTCGCCAACTTCAGCGCGCTCAGCCACAAAGCGCAACCGATCGAAATTCATATTGGCACCGCAGGTAATCGCTACAAAATGTTTATCTTTGCATTGCTGTTTCTCAATATAACTTTTCATGCCCGCCACCGACAAAGCCCCCGCAGGCTCAAGTACCGAACGGGTGTCTTGAAAGACATCTTTCATCGCTGCGCACACCGCATCGGTGCCAACTGTAATGTAATCGTCCACCAATGCCTTGCACAGCCGAAATGTTTCCTTGCCCACTTGCTTCACCGCTGTGCCGTCTGAAAACAATCCAACCTCTTTCAGCGTCACACGCTTACCCGATTTAACCGAACGAATCATCGCATCGGAATCATTCATTTGCACGCCAATAACCTTAATTTCAGGCCGCACCGCTTTGATATACGCCGCTACGCCTGAAATCAAACCACCGCCACCTATGGCCACAAATACGGCATCGATAGGGCCTTGATGCTGCCGAAGAATTTCCATCGCAATCGTACCCTGGCCTGCAATCACATCAGGATCATCAAAGGGATGTACAAAGCATAGACCTTGTTTACGCTCAAGGCTCAAGGCATGCTCATAGGCTTCCGAATAACTCTCGCCATGCAATACCACTTCACCGCCCAATGCTAAAACGGCATCAATTTTTACTTGCGGGGTTGTGGTTGGCATTACAATCACTGCTTTGCATTGCAGCTTTTTAGCAGCCAGCGCAACACCTTGGGCATGATTGCCGGCCGATGCACAAATAACGCCTTTTTTAAGCTGTTGCAACGGCAGTTTTGCCATTTTATTGTAGGCACCGCGCAATTTGAATGAAAATACCGGCTGATTATCTTCACGCTTCAAATACACTTGGTTGCCAAGACGTTGCGAAAGATTTTTTGCCAGTTCTAATTCGGTTTCTATGGCAACATCGTATACTTGAGCTGTGAGTATTTTTTGCAGATATTGCTGCACGGTTAGGTGTGAAGTGGGTTTTTTAAGGACAGATTGACGCGTCATATGGTTATTTTAAATGTAAGAGGCAATTCACTTTAGCATGAAAATTCTAGGGCTTAAAACCAATGTTTAGGCAATATTTAGCAAGTAAATACAGTCAGTGCGCCCGCAGCTGATGGATTTTAGGTTTGCAACGGCTATTTCAGAGATTTCTTGCCAGCAATGGAACGCACTAACTGGCACGGACTACCCTTTTCTTCGCCATGAATTCCTGCTGGCACTGGAACAAAGTGGTTGCGTCACAGCCGAGCAAGGCTGGCAAGCACATCATTTAGTCATCGAAAATGCGCACGGCATCGTTGCACTGATGCCCTTGTATCTGAAGCAGCATTCGTTTGGTGAGTTTGTTTTCGACCATAGCTGGGCTGAGGCTTATCATCGAAATGGCCTTGATTATTACCCAAAACTGGTTAATGCCATTCCCTTCACACCGTGCAATGGCCCGCGTATTGTTTTCCAAAACATCACTGCCGAAACTTTAGCGCCACTAATAAGCCAATGCCTGCAGCAAGAAGCATCGCGCTTAAATGCCTCAAGCTGGCATTGTTTATTTCCAGAAAATGCACAGCTTAATTTTTGGCAGCATACCGATGCAGATCAACGCATTGCCTGTCATTTTCATTGGTTTAATAACAACTATGCCTCATTTGAAGACTTTCTAATGGCATGTCAGGCTCGAAAACGTAAAGAAATGAAACGCGAACGTAAAAAGGTTATCGAGCAAGGCATACAGTTTATGCATTTACAAGGCTCGCAAATTAGCGCTGAGCATATTAAGCAATTCTATTTTTTCTATATGCTAACCAATGCAAAATACAATGGCCATGCTGGCTATTTGAATGAAGATTTCTTTCAACGTTTAAGGCAATCGATGCCTGAACAAATGTTGTTAGTGCTTGCTTTTAAGAATGAGCAATGCATTGCTGGTGCTTTGAATTTTTTTTCAGCCACTACCTTGTACGGCCGTTATTGGGGTTGCGCGCAAGAACACGAATTCTTACATTTCGAAACCTGCTTTTATCAAGGCATCGATTTTTGCATAGAAAATAAAATCAATACATTTGACCCAGGCGCGCAAGGCGAACACAAAATTAAACGTGGCTTTAAACCCATATTAACCAGTTCCTTTCACTATCTGCGTCACCCGCAATTTCGTAAGGCGGTGCAACGTTATTTAGTCCAAGAAAAATTAGCCGTCTTGGATTACCAAAAGAGCAGAATGGCTTTACTGCCCTTTCATGTGGATGGTTGATTTTTTATAGTAGGCGTTTGAATAAATCCATGCTCCGTTGCCATGCTAAATCGGCAGCCGGTTTGTTATAACGCGCGGCATTGGTGTCATTATTAAAAGCATGTTGAACGCCTTCATAGGTATAACTTTCAAATGCAATCTTATCTTTGCTTAAGGCGCTTTCATAAGCGGCTCGTCCGGCATTAATACGCTCATCTTCGCTAGCATAATGCAGCATTACAAACGCTTTAATTTTAGGTACCAATGTTAAATCTGGCGCCATGCCATAGAAACTGATGGCCGCATCCAAATCAGGCGTATGCACGGCAAGCTGACCGGCCATGCCACCGCCCCAACAAAAGCCAATTACACCCAGTTTGCCATTACTATTAGGCAGTTTATTGAGATATTGCAAGGCCGACTGGCCATTGGCAATAGATTGCGCAG
>JAGNUI010000184.1 GCA_017987065.1 Arenimonas sp. | reverse complement strand
GAGGCTAAATCAGGCAGTTTGGCTTGTATGCCAGGAATAATCTTCGCCTCAGGCGCATTGCCTGCAAAAATTTCAGCGCACAGTTGCCCAAAGCTAATATCGCCCCAGCCGCTGATGGTGTAATCGGCGACTTGGCAGATTTGTTGCTCACTGCTTTCGTAGCTTACTTCAGGGCCGCCAAGCACAATAATTAAATCGGGGCGAATGGCTTTCAGCATTAAAACCAGCTTTAAACTCTCTTCACAATTCCAAATATACACACCCAAACCGAGAATTTTTGGCGCAGCAGCTAAGATGGCTTCGGCGATTTCTTCGGTTTTTTGACCAATGACAAATTCTTTAATCGCTGAACGTGCATGCAACGCACCTAAATTGGCGCGCAAGCAACGCAAGCCTAATGAAGCATGGCTGTAACGGGCATTGAGGGTAGAAAGTAAGATGTCGGACATAGCGCTATTATCGCCTAATTCAGTAAATTTAACTTAAGACTATGAATGCTAACCATTCTACAGGCCTTGATTGCTGGCTAAGTAGGGGCTCTGCACGTACAATGGCAGGCTCAAAAATAGTCGAATTATGTATGCCATTACTCAGTCTTAATCAAGTCGATTTCAGTGTCGGCGGCCCATTGTTGTTGCAAGGTGTGCAACTTAATCTTGATGCGGGCGAACGTATTGCCTTAATTGGTCGCAATGGGGCGGGTAAATCGACACTATTGCGTTTAATTGATGGCGAATTACTACCCGATGATGGCCAGATTGTGCGTCAGGAAGGCTTGCGCATTGCGCGCTTAGAGCAAGAAGTGCCCAGTGATTTGCAGGGCAGCATTTTTGATGTGGTGGCCACCGGTTTGGGTACCTTGGGTGAGGATTTAGCGTTGTATCACCATTTAAGCCATGCGGAGGTTTTTGATGCCAATGCCTTAGCCGATGTGCAAGCACGCATTGAAGCCAGTGATGGTTGGAATTTGGACCAAAAAGTGATTGAAACCTTAGAGCGCATGGCGCTCGATGCGGAAGTGGATTTTGCCAGTCTTTCAGGTGGTATGAAGCGCCGTGTATTACTGGCGCGCGCACTGGTGGCCCAGCCCGATATATTGCTATTGGATGAGCCAACCAACCATTTAGATATTGAAGCCATTGATTGGTTAGAGACGACCTTAAAACAGTGGGTTGGTTGCTTAGTATTTATTACCCATGATCGTCGCTTTTTAAAAAATCTGGCTACGCGCATTGTAGAAATCGACCGTGGCGCGGTTACTTCTTGGCCTGGCGATTGGGATAACTACCAACGCCGATTGCAAGAGCGTTTAAACGATGAAACGGTGAATAATGCCCGCTTTGATAAATTTTTAGCGCAAGAAGAAGTTTGGATCAGGCAGGGCATCAAAGCGCGCCGAACCCGCGATGAAGGCCGAGTGCGTCGATTAGAAGCCATGCGCCGTGAACGCTCAGTGCGCCGCGAAAAAGTTGGTAATGTGAATATGCAAGCCGCTCAAGCTGAAAGCTCAGGCAAGCGCGTGCTGGAAGTAAAAAATCTAAGTTTTGGCTTCGCTGATAAAATGCTGATTAATGATTTTTCAACGCGCATTCAACGCGGTGATCGCTTGGCGTTAATCGGCCCGAATGGCAGTGGTAAATCGACTTTTATCAAATTATTATTAGGCCAATTAACCCCGCAATCGGGAACGGTTGAAACCGGTACGCGTCTGGAAGTGGCGTATTTCGATCAGTATCGAAATACTTTGCGCGAGGATTGGAATGCCTTAGACAACGTTTCAGAAGGCCAAGAGTTTATTGAAATCAATGGTGGTCGCAAGCATGTGCTCGGCTACTTGCAAGACTTTTTGTTCACCCCAGATCGTGCCCGCGCACCGATTACGCGCTTGTCGGGTGGTGAACGCAATCGATTGTTGTTAGCCAAATTATTTGCACAACCATCCAATTTGTTGGTGATGGACGAACCTACCAATGATTTGGATGTTGAAACCTTAGAGCTGCTTGAAGAATTGCTGGATAGTTACCAAGGCACCTTACTGCTGGTTAGCCACGATCGTGATTTTATTGACGCCGTAGCAACTTCTTGCATGGTGATGGTCGGCAATGGTGAAATCGAAGAATATGTGGGTGGCTATAGCGATTATCAGCGCCAAAAACGCCCCGCAAAAACTAAAAGTGTAGTGAGTGGCAGAACGATGCCTGTCAATAAATCCGTGCCATCAGCAAGCGTGGTAATCCCTGCCAAGAAAAAATTATCTTTCAAAGAGCAGCGTGAATTAGATGCCTTGCCGATGCAAATTGACACGCTTGAAAAGCAATTGGCATCGTTAACCGAGCGTATGCAAGAAGCCAATTTCTATCAGCAAGGTGCCGATAAAATTACCGCACACACGCAATTGATGGAAAAAACACAAACGGAATTGGATGCTGTGTTTCTACGTTGGACAGAGTTAGACAGCTAATTCAGCATTGTATCAATCGTTGCCAAAATGGTTTGTATGGGTTGCGTAGGCTTGAAATCTCGGTGTGTATCGGCAAAGGCTTGAGCTGCCAGTTTGAAACGACCATCTTGACTCAAGGCTTTTAAGCCATGATGAAACTGCTCGGCGGTTTTTTCGAAAAAAGTAAGTCCAGCCGACATCGCTTGCAAGCGATGGCCCATGATTGATTGTTCGGCATGCAATGATAAAACCAATGAAGGCACACCAGCCAACATCAGCTCGCAAACGGTGCCGTGATTGCCGTTGTGAATAGCGAAACTGGCACTCTCGCCAATCTGTTGCATATCAAGCGGTTTGTCGACGAATTTAAGTGTTGCTGAACTGTATTCGCGAATCATTTTCTGCTCAATGCCATCGGGGTAAATCAATGTTGGAAACTTCAATTGGTTTAACTGCATGAATAGCTGGCCGATGCTAGGAAAGGGCTTGAGATAGGCAAATACTTTTGGGCCATT
>JAGNUI010000183.1 GCA_017987065.1 Arenimonas sp. | reverse complement strand
GATCTGAGCAAAGCCTATGCGGCAATCGCCTGCATGGAAGAAGTTGGCATGCCATTACTCTTGCATGGTGAAGTCACCGACTCCGACATCGATATATTCGACCGTGAAGCGGTCTTCATTGATCGTTATCTCACTCGGTTATTGCGTGATTTCCCGAAACTAAAGATAGTCCTTGAGCACATTACAACAAAGCAAGCCGTTGAGTTTGTGAATGCGGCGCCCGCTAATGTGGCAGCCACGGTTACTGCTCATCATTTATTATTCAACCGAAATGCCATTTTTTCGGGCGGCATACGCCCACATATGTACTGCCTACCTGTCTTGAAGCGCGAGCCACACAGAATAGCTTTAGTTGAAGCTGTCACCTCTGGCAGTGCCAAGTACTTCTTAGGTACCGACAGTGCACCTCATTCGGTCAATGCAAAAGAATCAGCCTGTGGTTGCGCAGGAATATACACCGCGCATGCTGCTATCGAGTTGTATGCTGAGGCTTTTGACGGAGCTGGCGCGTTGCAGCAATTGGAAGCCTTTGCCAGCTTGAATGGCGCTGATTTCTATGGCTTGCCACGAAATACCGATACAATTACGCTGAAGCGCGAACCTTGGATTGCGCCTGCGAGTTTGAAACTAGGCGATGAACTGTTGATTCCCATGCGTGCCGGCGAACCAATACTTTGGCGTGTGGTTTAAAGCTTCCGTTTAGCAGACTCACGCATGGCATGCCATGCATCCATTGCATGACCGAGCTGAATACCCACTCGACCATTTTTTCGCAGCTGTTTAATTCTTCGACGGCAAAATGCCGTTTGCGTTGAGCGATACCAATTACTGCTCGTTGTCGATTTTAAGGGTTCTGCTAATTCATCCAGCCAATCATTGAGCAATGCCAGCGACGTTTGATCCGAATGCAAAGCTTGGTGGCGCGCTAATAGATGCATTGGAATAGCGGCACGATCAAATGCAAGCACCCCATGCGGAAGCCGCATCAATAACAACTGAACGCTAATCGCATCAACCGAATTGACACAATGGCCCTCAAATAACTGACCTTCCACATTGGCAATGGCATTTGAAAACGGCATGATTTGCTGAAAAAGCTGGCTTGTATTCGTCGATCGAAGGGGTGTTTGGTTGGCGATAGCTAAAAACGGCTCGGCAATTTGCGCGTAATCAGCCGAATAATTTTGTAGAACTTGGCAAATAGGATGCCGTGCTGATTTGGCACTGATGTTGTGCAACTCATTCACCCACCACAGTGATTTCTGTTCGCGCACCGTTTCGTGCTCCAAACTAAATGCGCAATCATGCAGTTCGAAAAATAAACATTGCCATGCCTGACATATAGTTAGCTGTTGTTTTGAAACAAATACATCAAGTACTTTCAGCTCTGGCCATAGCTGTTGCCATTTCTGTACATAGACATCTAATGAATGACCTGCATCCATTACAGACTGGCTAACAAACCGCGCTCAACTAAATCCATGGGCTGATTGGCTAAATCGTCAGCACCCCAAGCTTCTGGCAAATCGTCAATCGGCCGGTAACCCCAAAGGGCGCCAATAGAACGCATACCAGCGGCATTAGCGGCAATAACGTCACGCTCATCATCGCCAACATAAACACAATGCTCTGGATTCACGCCTAATTTTAAGCAGGCATGCAGTAGCTGATCGGGATCGGGTTTTTTCTTTGGCAAACTATCGCCACCTAATAAAATGGCACTTCGAGTAGACCAACCAAGCTTTTCAACGAGGGGTTCCGCCAAATAATACGGTTTATTGGTGATAATTGCCCAACGCGATCCTTGCGCTTCGATATGCTCGAGCACTTCGTGGACGCCCTCAAATACCAGGCTATGTTCTGCCAATCCTTTTTCATAGACTGCCAGAAACTCCGGCAATAAAATTTCTCGGGCATGTTCATCGGCATGACTAAAACTTTGCTTAAGCATGGCACGAGCACCTTTCGATACCACCGGACGAAATAATTCGAAATCAATCAACGGTTCAGATTTTTCCGCTAATAATCGATTCATGGCGACGTGTAAATCACGGGCTGAATCTAATAGTGTGCCGTCTAAATCGAACAATACTAAGGGTGCAACAGCATTAAACATGAGGTTTTTCCGCAACCATTAAATAATTGACTGAGGTGTTGCTACTGATTCTAGCTTTACGCGTTAATGGGTTATAGCTCAGACCTGCCACCTCATGCAATTCAAAGCCAATATGCCGCAAACACAGCGCTAACTCGGACGGCTTGATAAAACTGCGGAAATCATGGGTACCTTTCGGCAATAATTGCGCCACATATTCGGCACCCACAATAGCCAGTGCAAAAGCGGCAGGCGTTCTATTTAGAGTCGATAAAAACAAGCGCCCGCCTGGTTTCAAAAGTTGAAAACACGCCTTCAGGATGGACTCCGGATCGGGCACGTGCTCCAGCATTTCCATGCAAGTGATGGCATCATATTGCCCAGCTTGTTGCATGGCTAAATCTTCCACGGAAATTACTTGATAATCGGCTTTTGCGCCACTTTCAAGCAAATGCAGCTGTGCCACATCAATCAATTTTTCCGATAAATCAATACCAGTAACTTGTGCGTTGCGCATCGCCATTGCTTCCGACAACAAACCGCCGCCACAACCGACATCCAAAACTCGAGCACCTGGCAGGGTTTGCCATTTTTGCACATAGGCTAAGCGCACAGGATTTAGCTCATGCAAGGGGCGTTGCGGGCCGGCAGGATCCCACCATCGGCTCGCCAATGTGCTGAATTTTTCGATTTCGTGTGGATGGACGTTCTGATTCATCGTAATGGAATGTTCTGAATGGTGTGTTGCCACTTTTTAGCGGTATGAATGACTCTTTGCACATCAATATCGGTTAATTGCCGTTCCAGCATTTTAGCAGAGCCGGCAATCCAAACATCGGAAACTAAGCTTCGATTGCCCGCATACACCAACTGCGAAA
>JAGNUI010000182.1 GCA_017987065.1 Arenimonas sp. | reverse complement strand
CCATGCCTAAAGAGCTAGTAACACCTTGGTATTTAAGCCCGTTTGTGATGATTGCGGGGCTATTGCTGACAGCCGCGTTCTTGGGGTTTTTGTTAAAAAAGAAAAAATAAAGCTGGCTCAACGGCTCATCATTTGTAAAATTAACAAGCCCGACATGCCACCGATTATGGCTAATAATAGTAATTTTATTTTTAAAGATTTGTTCGCTGGGCTCTGCTTTTTTTCTACTTTGTTTAGTGATTCAGGCAAATACGAATGAGCTCGTTGTATTTCTAAAAGTCCTTGTTCAAGTAAAATTTCACGCGCTTGGCGATAATCATCTGCTCGAATTACCCACAATTGTGGTTGTTGCTCATTAGCGGATTGTTGCCTAGCGTTGTAGCTAAAGTCACGCCGTGAATAGGTTTTATAACTGCGGCCACCGGTAATTTTGGTCTCAATGCCAGCTTCATCAAAAAACGCTTTTACGCGTTCCACATTTTCTGTTCGTGCTGATGTAAACATCATTCTCATTGATTAAATCTCATTGTCTTCTGGCAGAACGCGAATCAAGCCTTCTTGTGCAACGGTTGCCACTAAAATACCGTCACGGGTGTAAATACTGCCGCGTGCGAGCCCTCTGGCGCTTTGCGCTGTGGGGCTTTCGAGTACATACAGCAACCACTCATCAACACGGAAGGGCCGGTGAAACCACATGGCATGATCCAGCGAGGCCATTTGTACATTGGGTTGATAGTAACTGATGGCATGCGGGAATGTGGTGGTGCCTAATAAATAGAAATCCGAAGCATACGCCAACATAGCGCGATGCATATTGACATCATCGCCAATTTTTTGCGTTAAGCGAAACCATACTTGTTGATTTGGTGGGCGTTTTGTTGGATTCAACTCATCGCGTGGATACACTGGACGCATTTCAAATGGTCCCATGCGCGTTAGCCAGCGTTGCATTTTAGGCGATAATTTTTCCATCTGCGCAGCACTGGGTGGCTCATGTATTGGAACGTCTTCGGGTTGTGGTAATTCCGGCATATGTGATTGGTGCTCAACGCCTGATTCAGAAATTTGGAATGAGGCGGCTAAAACTAAAATAGGCTTGCCATGCTGAATAGCTGTAACGCGGCGCACAGAAAAGCTATGCCCATCACGCGAACGATCCACATCAAATACAATCGGTGCATTGATATCGCCAGCACGCAGAAAATAGGCGTGAATGGAATGTACTGAGCGTTCAACATCGACGGTTTGTTGCGCAGCACTTAATGCTTGCCCGAGAACTTGACCGCCAAAAACGTATTTGGTACCAATGTCTCGGCTTTGACCACGAAAAAGATTCTCTTCCAAGCGTTCAAGAGTGAGCAAAGATTCCAGTTCGTCTACAACATTGTCAGTCATCAAGCTACCTTTAGGGTTTTAAGTAAGTCAGTTCGGTTGCTTTTAAAACCTGCGACCAAGGAAATTGTGGGCCAGGATCTCGTTTACGAAACACCATCAGGTTAGGATTATCGCTGGCGGGCAATTGTTCGGTATCTAGATCTTCATGGCCTGCAATTAATGATAATTGCGGAAGCTGCTTTTTCAATTGATTTAATAAGGCGATAACAGCATCAATCTGTGCTTGGCTATATGCTTCATTCATGCTTTGATTATTGCTGTTAAACCAGTCGGGATAACGGCCGGTGTTCACTATTTCAATGCCAATCGAGCGTGGGTTATAGCCACGCGTATGATTGGCAATTCGATCATCCGAGATATATCGATAAATTTCGCCATCGCGGTCAATATAGAAATGCCCGCTGTTACCGGTGCCTGCATCATACAAAACGCGCTCGCCGTATTGCCGTGCGGTGGCTAAATCGGGCAACTCAGTGCAATGAATCACCACTAAATCGATGTTAGATAAAGCGCGAGCATTCAACAGCTGAACATAAGGCAGCAATTGCTCGGTGATTGGTATTTGATGGCTTAAATCATTCATAATATGCACATAATACCATTGCTAAGCCATGGCTTTGTAGGGTTCTCTTTGATGTAGGAAGCAATACATGAGCGGTCACGTTATTATTTCGCATGGTCTGCAGAGCGGCCCGGATGCCACTAAAGCAACCGCTATTGCACAAGCTTGCGATTTATTTGGCTGGAGTTCTGAGCGCATTGATTATCGTGATTTAGATGTTTTAATGCCGCCTCTTGGCGATGTTGAGGCACGTATTGAGCGCTTATTAAGTGCAGTGCGCACTGTTCGTGGCCCAGTTGTTTTGGCTGGTTCAAGTATGGGGGCGTTCATTTCTGCGCAAGTATCTTTGCGAGCACCGGTGCAGGGCTTATTCTTGATGGCGCCACCGATTAGCCTGCAAGGCTTTGACATGACGCTTGAAACTGCTGCTGTGCCGCTCTCGATTGTGCATGGTTGGCATGATGAGCTGATTCCTGCTGATGCAGTTGTTGCATGGGCGAAAGCGCATCAGGCACGCATTTGCTTGGTGAACGATGATCATCGTTTGAGTCAACATGTTGATTTTTGTGCGCAGCAATTTGCGCTCTTTTTAGGAAGTTTGTTATGAAGTTTTTTGTCTCGTGCGCCAAAGGTTTGGAATATTTATTGGTTGATGAAGTGCAATCGATGGGCGTTCCAACCTGCACAGCAACGGTTGCTGGCGTAAACGTGGATGGTAGCTTGGCCGATGCCGAACGGCTGGTGATGTTTTCGCGCCTGGCTTCGCGTGTATTGTGGCCAATCGGGCATTTTGAATGCGTCACCGAGCAAGATTTATACCAAGGTGTGCATGAAATTGATTGGGCAAAGCACATTGGCGCGGAAGCAACGCTGTCTATTGATGCGCATGTTTCTAGCGAAACCCTAACCCATGAGCGCTACGCCGCGCAGCGCAGCAAAGATGCCATTGTTGATCGTCTGCGGGCACAAACCGGCCAACGTCCGAATGTGGATGTTGAAAATCCTGATGTGCGAATCAATCTGCATGTCCGTAAAAACATAGCGGATATTGCTATTGATTTGGG
>JAGNUI010000046.1 GCA_017987065.1 Arenimonas sp. | reverse complement strand
ATTTGTAGTAATAAAAACTAAAATTCTGCGCATTTTCTTTGATATTTCAATCATAAATTCATTTTTAAGCCCTATTTATGCTTAACGGTAAAAAAATATAAATTTAATATAGGTTGACGGTAAAGCTATATTCATTCATAATTCCATCCCTCAGCGCGCCCGTAGCTCAGCTGGATAGAGCAACAGGCTACGAACTTGTAGGTCGGGAGTTCGACTCTCTCCGGGCGCGCCAGTTTTTACCAGTTTTACCGTGTCGGGGTTTAGCGCAGCCTGGTAGCGCATCTGCTTTGGGAGCAGAGGGTCGGGAGTTCGAATCTCTCAACCCCGACCAATTTTTTACATGGAGTTCCCCCTCCGAGCTCAGTTCGGTGCACTATCTAACTTGAGCGCCCGTAGCTCAACTGGATAGAGCACCAGCCTTCTAAGCCGGCGGTTACAGGTTCGATTCCTGTCGGGCGCGCCATTTTTTGAACGATGGTGGATGTAGCTCAGTTGGTTAGAGCATCGGATTGTGATTCCGAGGGTCGCGGGTTCAAATCCCGTCTTCCACCCCAGTCCAATTTACGGCATAATACACACAGTCCGTTGTTGTATCAAAACAGCGCATGTTGTAACAAGATTCACTTGGCTCTTAAAGCTCTGTTTGTCTTAATTCTGCAATGTGTTGTAGCGATTACATCTGCTCGGTACATGCGAAAGTGGCGGAATTGGTAGACGCCCAGGTTTTAGGTACCTGTGCCGTAAGGCGTGAGAGTTCGAGTCTCTCCTTTCGCACCATCCGTACGGAGTGGTGCTTAAATCAAAGCCCGCTTCCGCGGGTTTTATTATTTTATATTTGCGCGAAGGCGTATGTAGGAGTTGTAATGCAAGTTTTAGTAGAAAATACCAGTAATCTCGAGCGCCGAATGACGGTTTCTATTCCTTCCGAGCAATTATCCTCGGTCATTGATACCCGCTTACGTGATATGGCTAGTAAAGCCAATTTAAAGGGCTTTCGCAAAGGTAAAGTGCCAGCAAAAGTGATTGAACAACGTTTTGGCAATCAAGTCCGTTCTGAGGCATTTGGTGAATTAGTTCGCAACAGTTTTGATAAAGCGATTCGTCAGGAAAATGTCCGTCTTGCCGGCCAGCCAAGTATTCAAGCCGAGCCTTCAGATTCTGCCGACGAAATTCGTTTTTCAGCTATTTTTGAAATAGTGCCAGATTTTGGCAATATAGCAGTTGATCAACTTCAAATTTCTCGGACGCACGCACAAGTTGAAGATGCAGATATTGATCATATGATTGATACTTTGCGCCAACAGCGCCGTACATGGGAAACCGTAACGCGTGCTGCGCAAATTGGCGATTTAGTTGCCTTAGAAACTTTTGCTTCAACCAGCTCAACCCGCGTTCCAGAAGAAGGCGCAGAGCAAGGTACAACTGTCATTGGTTCCGGCGCAATGTTTCCAGAATTAGAAGCGCAGCTTTCTGGAATGACTGCAGGCGAGCAGCGTGAAGTTGAAGTGACGTTCCCAGCCGATTGGCGTGTGCCGGCATTAGCTGGGCAGCTCGCTAAAGTCTCTATCAAAGCCACTAAAGTTTCTGAGCCTAATGTTCCTGAAATTGACGAAGCATTTGTTAAAAGCTTTGGTGTCAAAAATGGCAAGTTGGAAGTGTTCCGTAAAGAAGTTCGCGCTAATCTGGAGCGCGAATTGAAAGGTATGTTGATGAATCGCTTGCGTGCTGAAGTGGCGCAGAAATTAGTAACAACCTATAGCAACATTGAATTGCCAGCACGCTTGATTGAAGCTGAAGCGCAAAATTTGGCGCGAAACTCAGAAGAACAAGCTCGTCAACAAGGTAATACAGGCTTTAAAGCACAAGTTGAGAACTACATGGTTGCAGCGCGTAATCGCGTGGCTGCAGGGCTTTTGGTGGGCGAAATTGCGCGCCAGAATGGTTTGAAACTCGACTTTAACCGGGTTAAAGAAACCTTGTCATTAATTGCCTCAACTTATGAAGAGCCGAAACAGGTCATTGAATTGTACAGAAATGACACCAACTTAATGGCAGGGCTGCAAAATCGTGTGATGGAAGAGCAGGTTATTGATTGGGTTGCAGAACGCGCCCAAGCAACAGAGCAGAACATGAGTTTCACCGAAGCAATGCGCCCAGCTTAATTTAGTCCACAGCGTTTCACTTAAGGAGATTGTTATGATGGCTACACAAGGACTCAACCTCATTCCTATGGTGGTTGAACAAACTCCGCGCGGTGAGCGCTCCTTTGATATTTACTCACGTTTATTAAAAGAACGGGTCATTTTCTTGGTTGGCCCGGTTGATGATTACGTGGCCAATGTGGTCATCGCACAATTGTTATTTTTGGAAGCAGAAAATCCAGAAAAAGACATCAGTCTATATATCAACTCGCCAGGTGGTGTTGTAACTGCTGGATTAGCTATTTACGACACCATGCGCTTTATTAAGCCGGATGTTTCAACTATTTGTGTTGGACAAGCCTGCTCAATGGGCTCTTTCCTATTAGCCGCTGGTGCGAAAGGAAAGCGCTATATTCTGCCGAATTCGCGTGTGATGATTCATCAACCTTCCGGCGGTACACAAGGCCAGGCCAGTGACATTGCCATTCAAGCTAAGGAAATTTTGTATTTGCGTGAACGTTTAAATGCCGCGCTAGCAGAAAATACTGGGCAAACTATTGAAAAGATTGGCCTTGATGTTGAGCGTGATTATTTTATGGCGGCTGAAGAAGCTAAGTCATATGGTATCGTTGATGCCATTCTCGACAGTCGTACTGCAGAAAGCATCCAGTCTGCGTAACAAATAAATAGAGAATACTTGCCCTAGCTTTGGCTTATGTTATGCTCATAGGGAGTGTTATTTCCTTGAATGAATTATTATGACAGACGACCGAAAACCAAGATCAGGTGACACAACAAAAGTCCTATATTGCTCATTTTGTGGCAAAAGTCAGCATGAAGTTACTAAACTGATTGCAGGGCCAAGTGTCTTTATTTGTGATGAATGCGTTGCTTTATGCAACGATATCATTCGCGAAGAGTTGCAAGAAAAAGCCGGCGCTATCCGCAGCCATTTGCCCAAGCCAAAAGAAATATTGGAAGTGCTCGATCAATATGTTATTGGTCAGCCACGCGCCAAGAAAACGCTTTCAGTTGCGGTTTACAATCACTATAAACGAATTGAATCGCGAGCTAAAAACGACGAAATTGAATTATCAAAATCCAATATTTTGTTAATCGGGCCTACAGGATCAGGTAAAACCCTGCTCGCTGAAACTTTGGCGCGGATGTTGAATGTGCCTTTTACGATTGCCGATGCAACCACATTGACTGAAGCCGGTTATGTTGGTGAAGACGTCGAAAATATTATTCAAAAACTTTTGCAGAAATGTGATTACGACGTTGAAAAAGCACAGTCCGGCATTGTATATATTGATGAGATTGATAAAATCTCCCGCAAATCTGAAAACACATCAATCACCCGCGATGTCTCCGGCGAAGGCGTTCAGCAAGCCTTGCTGAAATTAATTGAAGGTACGGTTGCATCGGTTCCACCGCAAGGTGGTCGTAAGCACCCACAACAAGAGTTTTTACAAGTTGACACCAAAAATATGTTGTTCATCTGTGGTGGTGCATTTTCTGGATTAGATAAAATTGTTCAGCAACGCAGTAGTGAGGCGGGTGGCATTGGCTTTGGCGCCAAAGTAAAATCTTCTGAGCGCAAAATTGATGTATCCAAGCTATTGTTTGACGTTGAACCAGAAGATTTAATTAAATTTGGCCTGATCCCAGAATTTGTCGGCCGCTTGCCAGTGGTGGCTAGCCTTGAAGAGCTAGATGAACATGCCCTGGTGAAGATTCTAACGGAACCAAAAAACGCTATCAGCAAACAATTTAAAAAATTATTTGAGATGGAAGGCGTTGAATTAGAAATACGCCCAGATGCCTTGGCTGCTGTGGCTCAAAAGGCGATGAAACGTAAAACCGGTGCGCGTGGTCTTCGCACTATTCTAGAGTCCGTGCTTCTCGATACCATGTATGAATTGCCTTCAATGGAAAATGTCAGCAAAGTAGTTGTTGATGAATCGGTAATCAATCATCAAACCGAACCTTATTTGATCTATTCGAACAATCCGACGGCTAAAATAGCTTCTGGCGAATAAAGGCTTCACTTCTGAAAAAAAACAGGGCTTGCCCTGTTTTTTTATGGATTAAGCACTTGCAAGTTTCATCCAAAAGCCCCATAAAGAGTGTATGGCAGGCTTATCCTGTTCGGAGTTTTCTCAATGAGTCAGAAAGAAATAATTTTAGACATCTTGCCGGTCTTGCCGTTGCGCGATGTTGTGGTTTATCCAAACATGGTCATCCCACTTTTTGTTGGTCGAGAGCGATCAATGAAAGCGCTCGATATGGCCATGGAGTCTGATAAACGAATCGTCTTGTTGGCCCAAAAAAGCCCTGATGTTGATGACCCAAGTGGCGAAGATGTTTATCACATTGGCACAATCGCCACAATCATCCAGCTTTTAAAATTACCCGACGGCACTATTAAAGTTCTCGTTGAAGGAACGCAGCGAGTTGCTGCTCGCGATGTAAGTTTGCGTGAAGAAACTTTAATGGCAAGTGTTACTGTGCTTGAGCCTATACCAGCCAAGGATATGAAAGAGCTTGAGGTTGCGCAGCGAACCTTGATGAATTTATTTGAACAATACGTCAAGTCGAATCGTAAGTTACCGCCAGAATTATTGGCAACACTCAGTGGTATTGACGATCACGGGCGTTTCGCCGACACAGTTTCTGCGCATTTGAGCATACGCTTGCCTGACAAACAAAAACTACTCGAAGCCTTGGCGGTTGATGCTCGCATCGATATGCTGATTGGGCTAGTTGAGGGTGAGATTGATGTTCAGCAAATTGAGAAACGCATTCGTTCGCGCGTGAAAACCCAAATGGAAAAAAGTCAGCGCGAATATTATTTGAATGAGCAAATGAAAGCCATTCAAAAAGAATTGGGCGATTCAGAAGATGCGCCAAATGAAATTGAGGAATTAGCTAAGAAAATAGCTGAAGCAAAAATGCCTGCAGCAGTTGAAACCAAAGCTAAAAATGAGTTGAATAAATTAAAACAAATGTCGCCAATGTCTGCCGAAGCTTCTGTAGTTCGCAACTATTTAGAATGGTTGGTTGGTGTGCCTTGGGATAAACGCACGAAAGTTCGTAAAGATTTGAATGCCGCACAACAAGTGCTAGACGAAGATCATTATGGCTTAGAAAAAGTAAAAGACCGAATCCTTGAATATTTGGCCGTGCAATTGCGCGTGCAGAAAATGAAAGGCCCCATTTTATGTTTAGTTGGCCCGCCTGGCGTGGGCAAAACATCATTAGGACAAAGTATTGCTAAAGCCACCAATCGTAAATTCATCCGCATGGCACTTGGTGGGGTGCGTGATGAAGCAGAAATTCGTGGCCATCGACGCACGTATATTGGTTCAATGCCGGGCCGTATCGTTCAAAACTTAAATAAAGTTGGAAGCAAGAATCCGTTATTTGTACTCGATGAAATTGATAAAATGAGTAATGATTTCCGAGGCGATCCGTCTGCTGCATTGCTCGAAGTTTTGGATCCAGAACAAAATCATTGCTTCAATGATCACTATCTAGAAGTGGATATGGATTTGTCGGAAGTGATGTTTATTGCCACTGCCAATTCCTTAAACATTCCAGGTCCTTTGCTTGATCGTATGGAAGTTATTCGCATTCCGGGCTATACCGAAGATGAAAAGCTCAATATTGCCGATCGTTATTTATTGCCTAAGCAAATTAAAGCAAATGGTTTGAAAGATGCGGAGATTAATATTGGCAAAGATGCTATTCGCGATATTATTCGCTATTACACCCGTGAATCAGGTGTGCGCAGTCTTGAGCGCGAGTTAGCAAAAATTTGTCGCAAGGTAATCAAAGAAATTGCTTTGGCTGGCCCTCAGAAAATACTAAAATCTAAACTCAGCAATGCATCGAAAGATGGTAAAAAAATAAATACGAAAACGCCGGCTTTGAAAAAAGTCAACTCAGCCAATCTTGAACATTATTTAGGCGTTCGGCGTTTTGATTTTGGTCGCGCTGAAGAGCAAAGTGAGGTTGGTTTAGTCACTGGCCTTGCTTGGACTGAAGTGGGTGGAGAGTTGCTGCAAATTGAGGCAACCTTGATGCCTGGTAAAGGTCAGTTGATTCTCACTGGTCAACTCGGCGATGTGATGCAAGAATCGGCTAAAGCTGCCTACACGGTGGTTAGATCTCGCAGCCTCGAACTTGGCTTAGATGTTGAGTTTCATAACACGTATGATATCCATGTGCATGTGCCTGAAGGAGCAACACCAAAAGACGGCCCCAGTGCTGGCGTTGCAATGGTTACGGCCTTTGTCTCGGCGCTCTCTAAAGTGCCCGTGCGTGCTGATTTAGCCATGACCGGAGAAATCACTCTCAGAGGTCGTGTATTGCCAATTGGAGGTCTGAAAGAAAAGCTACTGGCTGCTTTACGTGGCGGCATAAAAACCGTATTAATTCCTGAAGAAAACCGTAAAGATCTTGCCGACATTCCTGCAAACGTAACCAAAGACTTGGAAATTATTCCTGTTAAATGGATCGATCAGGTGCTTGACTTAGCGTTGGTGAAGCCAATTTTAGAATCAAAGAAAACTACCGCTGTCAAGAAAAAAGTATTGAAATCGAGAGTAAAACAGAGTCCATCAGTAAGCCGTACACATTGATTTTATAAAATCTCTGCATAGCTTGCAAATAAAGGCTGTCAGGCTCTTGCGCAGAATCTATTTCACTGGTATAAAATAGTTCAACCGAGTTTTATTTGAAAATTTAAAACTTGGCGAAGTTGGTTAAGTTGGGGCGATGTCATAACTTAATTATTTTTTTCGCGAATAATCGCATTGGGAGATGTATTAAAATGAACAAAGGTGAATTTGTAAGTGCTGTTGCTGATAAAGCAGATTTAACAAAAGCTGCCGCCGCAGGTGCTGTTGATGCCGTAATCGAAGTGATTACTAAAGCGTTAAAAAAAGGTGACACCGTCACTTTAGTTGGTTTCGGAACATTCTCTGTACGTAAACGTGCAGCGCGCGCAGGACGTAATCCACAAACCGGCGAAGCAATCAAAATCAAAGCGTCAAAAAACCCAGGATTTAAAGCTGGTAAAGCATTGAAAGATGCCGTTAACAAGTAATTATTGAAATTAGTTGTTGAATTTCTATAGCTAACTAGTGTAAGCTACGCATCCTGCTTGGGGTGCTTAGCTCAGCGGTAGAGCGTCTCCCTTACACGGAGAGGGTCGGGGGTTCGAAACCCTCAGCACCCACCATCAGCAAGCAAAGAACGTGGAGTGGTAGTTCAGTTGGTTAGAATATCGGCCTGTCACGCCGAGGGTCGCGGGTTCGAGTCCCGTCCACTCCGCCACTATTAAAAAAGCACCTTTGGGTGCTTTTTTTTTCGTGCGTTTTCTGTCTAAAAGCCTTATAATATAAGCCTTTATTAACTTGTATACATAACCTAAATGCTTCAGAAAATTCGCGATAACTCATCCGGTTGGATTGCAAAAATAATCTTGGCTTTAATCATTGCTGTTATGGCCATGTTTGGCTTGGAAGGCTATATAGGTTCAAGGCCTACCAATTACGTGGCGAAAGTGACCAAGCCTGGCAAATATTTCGGATATGTTGGTGAAATAACAAAAGAAATCTCAGCAGATGATTTTCGTCGCAGATTCGATCAAATGCGAGAAGTTCAGCGCCGTGAGCAAGGCGATAAATTTAATGCAATCGCATTTGAAAAGAAAGAAAATAAGCGTGTCATCCTTGAGCAGATGATTGATGAAGCAGTTCTGCAAATTGGTGCGCAGGAATCCGGTATTAGTATTTCGGATTCAATGATTAGAGATGCTATTTTAACGGTTGATGGCTTTAAAGTAGAAGGTAAATTTGACCCTTCACGCTATCAATTGGCATTGCAACAGCAAGGTTATACGCCAGAGCAGTTTGATGAAATCGTTAGACAAGATTTATTAACCCAATTTGTGGCCAAACAATATATTGCCTCTGGTATTGCTTCTGATGCGGAGGCTGAATACCTCATTAAACTTTCAGAACAAAAACGCAACATCAATTACATTGAAATTCCATTTCCAGTGGTAAATCAGGTCGCAACTGACGCTGAATTAGCTGCATGGTACGCTAGCCATAAATCTGATTACAAAACCCAAGAGACGGTGACGGTAGAATATGTTGAGTTAGATGGTGCTGCATTTAATTCTGATCTAGTAGTTGATGATGCGGCGCTTCGTCAGCGCTACCAAGATCAGATTGCGCAATATTCATCGCCTGAACAACGTGTGGCGTCGCATATCTTAGTGGCAGTTGCCAGTGATGCATCTGCTGCCGATGTGGCCGCAGCCAAAGCTAAGGCAGAGAGTATTGCTAAATTAGCCCAAGCCAATCCATCCTCTTTTGCTGAATTAGCTAAGCAATCTGATGATATCGCTACCCAATTAATTGGTGGTGATTTAGGACCCATAGAAAAAGGTATTTATGGCGATGAATTTGACGCCGCATTTTTTGCCTTAAAACCAGGCCAAATATCAAAACCAGTCAAACTTCCTGACGGCTGGCATATTTTGAATTATCGCGAATTGATTGCCGGCACAACCAAACCTTTTGAAATGGTGCGGGATGAAATTGCTGCAACGTATCAAAGTTCAGAAAAAGAACGTCTTTTCAATGATGCGGCAAGTAAGATGGTTAATGCAGTCAGTGAAAATGCCACATCGCTTGAACCTGCAGCAAAAGCTGTCAATAAGCCATTACTAAAAACAAAAGCCTTTACGCGAACTTCTGGCGAAGGGATTGCTTCCATTGAGGCAATTCGTAAGGCTGCTTTCTCCGATAATTTAATTGTTGAACGCCAAATTAGTGACTTAATTGAATTAGAGCCTAATCATGTGGTGTTGCTAAGAGTGACTGCGCATGAGCCTGAAGCGTCAATACCATTGCAAAATGTGAAAGAACAAGTGCGTATGGCTTTTGTTCAAGATCGTGCTCAGAAGCTTGCTGATAAAGAAGCCAAAGCCTATCTTGAGCTTATAAATAAAGGTAAAACACTTGAGGAACTCGCGTTGTCTTTAAATATGCCGGTTGTGCCAGTACCAAACGTTACTCGCAAATCTCCAGTGCCTCAACTGCAGCCAATTATTGATGAAACCTTTCGTTTGGCAAAACCTGCTAATGGAAAGGCAGGCGGTGTTGGACTCGCGAAAACTGCAGATGGCCGTTATATGTTAATGCAAGTTACCAATGTTTCTGAACCAGAAAATAATTCAATCCCTCCAGAAGTTAAAGATAGAACAATGAATACGATTAGCCAAATTCGTGGCGATCAGCAAGCGCTAGAGTATGTTAAATCACTGCGCAAAACATACGAAGTCAAAGTGGCTGAAGATAGACTTTAATTCATTGAATTTTTTATTGCATTAATTGCAAATATTTTATTGTTCCGCAACATTCAGGCGTGGCACAAGAATGAGGCCAGGATTCGCACTATTGTGTTTTAAATTTTTGTAACTAGGATTTAATTCGATTAATTTATGGCGATTGATGTTTAATTTTTTT
>JAGNUI010000045.1 GCA_017987065.1 Arenimonas sp. | reverse complement strand
CCGCCCATCCAAAGTAAAACGGCAAAGCCAACACACAGCAGTGTGATTAGCCCAATCCATAGTTTTCGTGTGGTATCCATAACATTACTCCAATGATGTTGGGTAATGATTGCTGAATGCGTTGCAGTTCACATTGACGCAAGTCAAGTAACTGACTTCTGTTTTAGTCTCGAAGCACGGGCTCTGCTAAGCGCTGCAATGGTTCAACTTGGGTAATCTCAAGTTCACGGCGTTCAACCTGAATAAAGCCTTCCACTTGGAAGCGCCGCAACACGCGACTAACTGTTTCGGGAGCCAAACGCAGATAGTTAGCCATATCGGTTCGGCTCATGGTGAGATGGAATCGTTTGGCCGAAAAACCACGTGCGGCATAGCGTCTTGATAAGGAGATTAAAAATGCCGCCATACGTTGATCAGCGCTGTAATCGCCGGCTAATAAAGCGGCCTTGCCAATGTCTTGCGATAACAGCCGAAACAATTGTGTTTGCAAGCCCGGCATTTTGGTGGCCAGTAAGGCCATTTTAGGAAATGAAAAACGGCATAACATCACAGTATCTAAGGCCACCGCGTTGCAAGGGTATTTAGCATGGTGAATCGCATTCAAACCAATCACTTCGCCGGGCAAGAAAAACCCAAGGACTTGTTCGTTGCCTTGTGAATCAACAATATATGTTTTTACCGTACCACTGCGCACCGCTGCAATGGCATTAAATTCGTCGCCCTCACGAAAGATATGATCATTTTCACGAAACGGCCCAATGTGTTCAACCAGCACATGCAATTCTTGTAGTGCGCTTTTATCATAGCCCTGCGACAAACAGGCGCTAGAAAAGGCGCATGTACTGCAAAAATGTAAGGCATCGCCATCGTCTGCAGCAGCAGAATTACGAATGGAATGGATGCTCATACCAAGCCACCCTCGGCCTTATTTAAATGGTTTTCGAGAACTGCGTGACGTTGTCTGAGGCGATATATCGATCGAAGCATGAAGCAATTATACGCAAAAGCAACCGGCCGCGTGCCGTGGCTTTAAGATGGCTGCTGGAAATGGTTACTAAACCATCGGCGACGAGTGCTTGTAGCCGGGCCAAATCTTTGCTGAAGTAGGATTGGAAGTAGATATTATGCCGATCTTCAAAATTTTTGATGTCTATCTCACCTTGGCACATCCAAGCTTGGATTAAATCGGCGCGGATCACATCGTCCTCATTGAGCTGCATGCCCCTCCAGGTGGGCAACTGGCCTGTTTCAATTTTGGCTTCCCAGCTGATTAAATCACGAGGATTTTGGCTAAAACTTTCACCAATATGGCTTATGGAACTAACCCCTAAGCCAATTAAATCAGTTGCGGCATGGGTGGTGTAGCCCATGAAGTTGCGATGTAAATTACCTTTTTTCTGGGCAATGGCCAGCTCATCTTCCGGCAATGCAAAATGATCCATACCAATATAACAATAGCCCGCGTGCATTAGTTTTTCGATGGCTAATTGCAATAAGGCTAGTTTAGTTTCCGCGCTTGGCAACAAGCTTTCGTCCAATTGACGCTGCGGTTTGAACAGTTGTGGCATATGTGCATAGCTATACACGGCAATACGATCTGGGCGTGCCGCAATCACCGTATCCAGCGTTTTACTAAAGCCTGCGAGCGTTTGTTTCGGCAAGCCATAAATCAAATCCACATTCACCGATTGAAAGCCATGCTCGCGGCAAGCTTGAATGACGGCAAGGGTTTCTTCCACCGATTGAATCCGGTTGACGGCTTTTTGCACCTCTGGGTCGAAATCTTGCACGCCTAAACTGGCGCGGTTAAAACCTATTGCAGCGAGTGCCGCTATATCATCGGGCTTCACGCAACGTGGGTCAATTTCGATTGAAATATCACGATTGGCTGCTGTACTAAAATGAAAATGCTGGCGCAGAAATTCTAAATAATTTCCAATTTGCACAGGGCTCAGAAAATTAGGCGTGCCGCCGCCAAAATGCAATTGAATGACTTCGCGGTCGGCATCAAATAATGGCGCGAGCATGGCCGTTTCTTTCATTAAATCGACTAAATATTTCTCACCACGCTTTTCATCGCGGGTAATAATTCGATTACAGCCACAATAAAAACAGGGGCTTACACAAAATGGCACATGCACATACAACGACAAGGCTCTTGGGATGGGGTCTTCGTTGCTGTTTCGAATAACCTCCAATAAATCTTTACTACCAAAAGCATCTGAAAACTGCGGCGCAGTAGGGTACGAGGTATAGCGTGGCCCGGGGCGGTCGTAGCGCCGAAGCAGGTCAGCATCAAAGGGTAGGGAATTGTTCATCTGCAAATCATAATAGGCAATTGTGGCGAACTCTTTGACTTGAATCAAATGATGGCCATTGATATTCCATGCCAGATGCTAGATATAACTACAAACTCATGTTCCACTAATAATACTCATTGTGCATATTTAGCATCAGTACTCTTAACAAGCGTAAAGTTATAGGAAGCGAATCGCGCATGCCAGTTTACTAAACACTAAAATACATCGATCACATCGAAGCGCAGCTACCGATAGTCATTGCAACAAGACAGCTTAGTTTTCGTCCACGCTTTGTAACCGCTCAGAGACATGCGTTGATAGTTCATACAAAGTGTCCAGTTCATTCTTGGAAAGTGGCGCCATCATCCGCATCACAATTTCGTCTTGTATCGCCAAGGTCTGTGCTGCTAAGGCTGAACCTTTGGCTGAAAGATACAAGCGCTTGATGCGCCCGTCATTCGCGTCTGATTCTCGGCGCAACAATTTTTGCGCTTCCATACGGGTTATCAGCATGCTGATGCCGCTCTTGGCTACAAAGCAGCGATGTGCCAGCTCTTGCTGCGTTATGCCAGGTGAGCGCACTAAGTTGGCAAAAACTTCATGCTCGCCCACCCGCAAACCTAGCTCGGAGAACCGCGCGGCTAAGGCCGCATCGCAAAGGTTGTAGGCACGCACCACACTTAACCATGCCTTAGTGGTCGCTATTTTTCGGGCTGATGAATCTATATTATTTCGTTTCATTTGGTTCAATATTGAACTATAATAGTTCTTTGTTGAACTAGATTATACCTTATCCAACAGCATAAACACCGCTACAACAACGCAATTAGGAGCTTTTCATGATCGTTGGCCAGAAATATGTATCTAGCGAAATCGACACCTACTATGACGCCATTGTCATTGGCTCCGGACTCGGCGGGCTAACTACAGCCGCGCTGATGGCTAAGGCTGGCAAAAAAGTGTTGGTATTAGAGCGCCATTACACAGCAGGCGGATTTACGCACTCTTTCAAGCGCCGCGGTTACGAATGGGATGTGGGCTTGCACTACATCGGCGAAGTGCATAATCCCAATTCGCCTCTGCGCCGCGTATTTGACGTGATTACTGATGGCAACCTGAAGTGGGTCAAAATGGATGATCTTTACGACAAGATCATTATCAAGGGCACACAGTACAACTTTGTAGCCGGAGCCGCCAACTTCCGAGACGAATTACTCAAATCATTTCCCCACGCACGTAAGCAAATAGACGACTACCTTAAGCACATCCGCGCGGCGACCAAAAGCTTGCCCGCACACTTGGGTAAGCGTTATCTACCTATGCGTTTGCAGCCTTTTGCACCAAGCCTAGGTAACGACTACTTCAAGCGCACGACCAAATCGGTGATGGCCGATTTCATTCAAGACCCTAAACTGGCCAGTGTGCTTTGCGGGCAGTGGGGTGACTACGGCCTGCCGCCTGCCCAATCCAGCTTTGCCATGCATGCGGTAGTAGCACAGCATTATTTGGGCGGGGGAAACTTTCCGGTTGGTGGTGCTTCGCAAATCGCACATCATATTGAACCCGTTATCCAACGCGCTGGTGGGGCAGTTGTGATTAGCGCTGAGGTGGAGCAGATTATGATTGAGGGCAACCGAGCAATTGGCGTGCGCATGACCAACGGCGATGAAATTTTGTGCAAGCACGTCATCAGCGCCGTCGGTGTGCACAACACCTACGGCAAGCTAATGCCAGATGAGGTAGGCACACGCTTCAAGCTGAGTGACAAACTGACCGCGTTGAAACCTTCGGTTGCTCACATGGGTCTTTATATTGGTGTGCATGGCACTGCCAAAGATCTGGCGCTTGAACAAGCCAATATGTGGGTCTATCGGGACTATGACCACGACTCTAGTTTTCATAACTTCATGAACAAATCACGCCCCGATTTAAAAGCGGATTTTCCACTGAACTACATCTCGTTCCCATCATCTAAAGATCCCGCGTGGGATAGCCACTACCCAGGCAAATCAACCATCGACGTAATATCGCTAGCGCCATTCGAGTGGTTCAACAAATGGGTGAATAAGCCATGGAAGAACCGTGGGACAGACTATGAAGAGTTCAAAACCATGTTGTCAGAAAAGCTTCTAGCGGATGTCTACAAGCACGTCCCCCAAGTGCGTGGCAAGGTTGACTATTTTGAATTATCTACGCCGCTGTCTACCGCACATTTCAACAATTATGCTCAAGGCCAGGTATATGGTTTGGAGCATACCCCTGAGCGATTTGCACAAAGTTGGGTTAAGCCGCACACACCTGTTAAGGGCCTATATTTAACTGGGCAGGACATCCTGTTTTGTGGTGTGGCGTCAGCCATGATGTCAGGCGTGATGACAGCTACCGCTGTGTTAGGTGCTGCGTCGGTCAACGTGTTGCCTGATTTATTGGGAGCCCAAGGCAAGTGGATCGGACGAATTGCAGACAAGCTTCCATTGCTAAACCGCAAACCCACTAACCCTGTGAACAGCACGCAAAAACTCGCACAACCAGACCCTGTACAGCACCGCTTAGTAGCACGTTGCACTGAAGTACTGGACGTAACCGCGGATGTGAAAGCCTTCCGCTTTGTGGATGACAGCGGCTTGCCCATGGACTACAAGCCAGGCCAGTTTGTGACCCTTGAGATAGAACTGGAAGGCAAAAAGCTGTTTCGCTCATACACCATGTCTTCCACGCCCAGCAATCCGACGTACTTTGAGTTAACTGTCAAGCGCGTTGACGATGGAGTGGTGTCCAACTGGATGTGTGACCAGTTGGTGGTGGGCAGCCTGTTGAACATGACTGGCCCGCACGGCAAATTCACTTGCGCGCCAAAACCTCGCAAAAAGCTACTGCTTTTATCAGCAGGAAGTGGTGTAACACCTATGTTGTCTATGTCGCGCTGGATCCGCGATTTAAATTTAGAAACCGATGTGCTTTATTTCCATTGTGCGCGCACCGCCAAAGATCTGATTTTTGCCGAAGAAGTAAATGCTATGCAGGCTGCAAACCAAAATTTTGTGCAACACATTAGCCTTACCAGAAGTACCAAAAAAGACAAATGGCCAGGGCTCACTGGCTATCTGGATACTGCCATGCTTCGCACTATTGCGCCGGATTTTATTGAGCGTGAGATTTATATTTGCGGCCCCAATGGATTTATGCAAAGCGTCAAAGCATTGCTTCAGTTAACCGATTTTGCCATGGCTCATTTTCATGAGGAGAGCTTTGGCACCGCCAGCAATGTGCAGGCTAGTGGCGGCACGGTTTGCTTTGCTAAATCAGGCATCGAGATCGCATGTAGTGGGCAGCAAAATATCCTAGAGATTGCCGACCAAGCGGGTGTGAAGATTGCCAGTGCATGCCGCACCGGCGATTGCGGCGAATGTAAAGTACGCAAAGTTTCTGGCAACGCTCCCGTGGCCAACACGGCCGGCCTTGACCCACATGAAGTAGAAGATGGCTATGTGCTGACGTGCGTGGGCTTTGTCGACGGACGAGTAGTTATAGATGCTTGAACAGAGGGTTCAGAGTAAATTGCTTTTATTACAAGATTTGATTTTCTTGGTATGCATCATTTCTTTCTGTTCTAAGTCAGATCATTAATCTTAACCCAGCAGACGGCCTCGAGGTATTCAAGTAGCTTCCAAGCTTACTAATCAACTCTGGAGTTATTTTTCTAAAGCTCATGGTCTCGGCATGCTTGATCCAACCGCTGTTGTCAGCATCCAAAAGTGCATGGCATTTCTTTTACTTTGCCAATAGACTGGGGAACTTTATTTTGCGTAGATCTTCTAACGCTTTATCGGTCGACTTCCACGCATCGCCCTTGAAACGAGTAATCAGTTCAGTCCAGATGTGCTCGAAAGCCTGAACTGCATCATCGTCATTGAAGCGAATACCTGCAGGTAGTAATGGTGCGATGTCCTCCGTGAGGTTGCGGCTCAGTTTTTCCAGCATGCGTTGCTCGGCATTAGCACGGGTGATAGGGTTGCCTTCTAGTGCTAGGTAGTGGTTGAAACATTCAATGAGCTTGTTACGATCCATCTCGAGCTGGTCGAGCCCGTGATGCAGATCAAAGAGGTCGCGGTTCTTGCGTCGCTGCAGAAGCGCTCTCAGCTTGGTGCCGAACAACTCTTCAGGCTCGAAGGATGCAATCTCGGCCGCACCTTGATACCAGTCATTGTCTACTTCGAAGGGGTAAGCCCTGATGCCGAACAGGTGCTCGTGCTCGCGAGTATTAATCTCTACCTTGAGCTTCAGCGTTGCTTGCGGATCAGCTTCAGGTGTGAACTTGTATATCAGGTGCATTGAGTGCCCGGCCTGCACACGACTGCATTTACCAAGCCATGAAAGAGTTTCGCGAATCGCATCGACTGTTGCCCCAATCGGTTCGGCATGCGTTTGCACCAAGTCGATGTCTTCCGAATAGCGCAGCGGCTGCTTGAACAGTAGTTTGTTGATTGCAGTGCCACCACGAAACGCGATCTTGCCTTTCAATGCTGGCGCGTTGAACAAGTCGCATAAGGCACGGGAGATGATTAAGTCTTGTTCGATTTGCCGAGAATCAGGCCACGGAGCCTTAATACTCCAAGCTTGAATGTATGAGTTGGGAATCAAAAGTCAATCTCCACGAATTCATTGATGACTAGTTTCCACTTCTTATTTTTCTCGTGGGATACTGGCAGGGATTCGATAAGGGGTTTGACAGACGGGTCCAAGAATGCTTCTGTTTTGCTTTTCTTGGCGAAAGCTTCCAATGCTTTAGCTTGACGCGCATAGCCTGCACAATCAAGTAAATAGCCGAGCCGCCGCACGGATGAGTTTTCATAAACAGCGGCTGCTTTAGCAAGGGTGCGCGGATTTGCCTTAGCACCAATATCCTTGACGATTTGGGCAACCCCATTGATACCGGAAGCCTTGTGGAAGTAGCGGGTGCAATCTAGCAATGTCAATTCGACACCAGCCACTTGAGCAAAACCGGCATCACTTTTGATTCGGTCGCGCAGGCCGGGTTGATTGAGCTTTTCAAAGGCTTTGGGTTCCTGATAAAGAAATTGCAGGCGGTGACGGCCAATCTCAAAATTCCGCAACTGTTTGGGCGCAACAACCTGAAAGACCATGGCAGCTTGGTGCGATGAACCATGGAAAGCAGCCGCTCGCAGTAGCGAGATACGATAATCGAGACCCTGATATTTCATCAAAGGATCAATCCACCGAATCGGATCAGGAGCGCCGATTAACCGATCTTCTGGGCGCAGAATCAAATAGAAACCGTGGCGAGGACTGGCCAATCGGTGTTTCTTAACCAATCGGGTAATCGCTGCAGTTAGACCATCAGGCTTCAAGTTAACCGCAATCAATGCTTCTTCACGGGTGAAGTGCGCACGACCATGAAGAAGCTTGTCATCAACGAATTGATTAAGAGAAATCATTTCTTAATTGTATGCAAAAACCAACAGTATTGCAATGTTTTTGCATATGAATTGGGATTGTATCGGATTGATTTATACTTAAAATGGGTCAATATTAAATGCAGATAGCGGGTCAACATTAGATGTAAATATACAAGTACATACCACAAAGAGGAGTTTGCATAGGCTTTTGGGACCAAGGATTTTGCTGATCAGTTTAAATTACTCTAGACCCTTTTTGGCAATGTTAAAATACCAGCATGTCTGCATTTCCAAATACCCTCAGCAAAGACCAAGGCCGGTTGCATCGATTGCGAGCAAGCTGCCAACGTAATCCATCCGACGCGAAGGCCTCGGATGTTTTTTTGCGATTAAAAACCGAAAGTGAATTGGCTTTTGCGCAACGCTTGCAAAACTGCCCGCAGCCGCAAATTGATGACAATCTACCGGTTGGTTTGCATGCCAAACAAATTGCCGAACTAATTGCTAAGCACCAAATTATTATCATCGCTGGCGAAACCGGTTCGGGCAAAACCACACAATTGCCTAAAATTTGTTTAGCGGCAGGCCGTGGTATTTCCGGCATGATTGGCTGCACGCAGCCGCGGCGAATTGCCGCACGGGCAGTGGCCAAGCGCGTGGCCGATGAATTGCAAACCAGCGTTGGCGCGGCCGTGGGTTATCAGGTGCGTTTCACCGAGCAGGTTGGTGAGCAAACGTATTTGAAGTTTATGACCGACGGTATTTTGCTGTCTGAAATTCAGAGCGATCCTTGGCTTTCCCGCTACGATACGTTGATTATTGATGAAGCGCATGAGCGCAGCCTGAATATTGATTTCTTGCTCGGCTTTCTGAAAAAGCTGTGTCAAAAGCGTAAAGACTTAAAACTCATTATTACCTCGGCTACCATTGATACCGAACGCTTTGCCCAGCATTTTGATGGCGCGCCTATATTGTCGATTGAAGGCCGAAGTTTTCCGGTGGAAGTGCGCTATCGGGATTTCCAAAGCAATCCTCAAACAGAAATTAAAGGCAAACAAAAAAACGCTCTCGAGCGCGAAGACGATCTCAGTTTGTCCGAGAAGATTATTAAAACTGTCGATGAGATTAGCCAGCACGATGGCTTAGGCGACATTCTGGTGTTTTTGCCGGGCGAACGGGAAATTCGCGAAGCGCATTTGGCTTTGGCTAAAAAGCAATACCGCGCCACAGAAGTGTTGCCTTTGTACGCACGCTTATCGGTAAAAGATCAAGACCGCGTGTTCAATCCCACTACCGGGCGACGCATCGTTTTGGCCACCAATGTGGCTGAAACCTCACTCACGGTGCCGCGCATTCGTTATGTGATTGACCCAGGCCTTGCGCGAGTGAAACGCTATTCCACCCGGCAAAAATTAGATCGTTTGTTGATTGAGCCGGTATCGCAAGCCAGTGCCAATCAGCGCAAGGGTCGCTGTGGCCGAATTTCGGCAGGTATTTGTTACCGACTGTATTCGGAAGCTGATTTTCTGCAACGCCCAGCGTTCACTGACCCCGAAATTAAACGCGCTTCATTGGCGGGCGTCATTCTACGCATGTTGAGTTTAAAGCTCGGCGCCATTGAGCACTTTCCGTTTGTTGAAATGCCCGAACAGCGTGCCATCAGCGATGGTTGGCAAACCCTGCAAGAATTAGCGGCGATTGATCAGCACAAACAATTATCGATAATTGGTCGTCAAATGGCGCGCTTGCCGGTTGATGTGAAATTAGCGCGAATGTTGGTGGCCGCCAATACCCACTCGGTCTTGCACGAACTGTTGATTATCAGTTCGTTCATGGGCATTCAAGATCCCCGAGAACGCCCAGCAGAGGCCAAAGAAGCCGCCGACAACGCGCATCGACAATTTACCGATAATGCCTCTGAGTTTATGGCTATCATCAATTTATGGCGCGGCTATCGGCAAGCGCACGAAGAATGTAGTCAGTCGCAACTCCGAAAGTGGTGCGAGAAAAATTA
>JAGNUI010000181.1 GCA_017987065.1 Arenimonas sp. | reverse complement strand
CAGATTTGCTCAGCTCATCGGCATTTGTAAGGTGATTAAGCTTTACCTCAACATGATGTTTGGCCAACATGTTTGAGTAATAACGCAGTGTTTCGTGGAATTCTTCTTTACCAGGAATTTGTTTGGCATAATTGAATTGCCCGCCGATTTCTGCGGCGGCATCGAATACGGTTACAGCATGGCCACGCTCAGCAGCCACCGTGGCGAATGACAATCCTGCAGGGCCTGAGCCAACCACAGCAATGCGTTTTTTCGTTTTCGTGGGTAGATAATTAAGTTCGGTTTCGCGGCATGCCCGCGGGTTAACCAAGCAGCCGGCTTTTTTATTCTCGAATACATGGTCAAGGCACGCTTGATTGCATGCGATACAGGTATTAATCAATGCAGCATTACCAGATTTAGCTTTATTAAGCCACTGCGCATCGGCAAGCAATGGCCGCGCCATCGACACCATATCAGCTTGGCCATTGGCCAGTATTTGCTCTGCAACATCGGGCATATTAATCCGATTGGTTGCAACTAAGGGCAAGCGTACATGCGGTTTGAGTTTAGCGGTGACCGAAGCAAATGCCGCACGCGGCACGGACGTGGCGATTGTGGGCACACGCGCTTCATGCCAGCCAATGCCGGTGTTAATGATGGTCGCCCCTGCGGCTTCAATGGCTTGGGCCTGTGCCACAATTTCGTGCCAGCTTAATCCTTCCGGCACCAATTCAAGCATTGATAATCGATAAATAATGATGAAATCTGGGCCAACGGCTTCGCGCATGCGGGTCACAATCTCCACCGCGAAGCGCCGGCGCTTTTCAGCATCGCCGCCCCAGGCATCGCTACGGGCATTCACCTGCGGCGATACAAACTGGTTTATTAAATAGCCTTCCGAACCCATCACTTCCACGCCGTCATAGCCGGCTTCTCGAGCCAACTTGGCGCAATACACGTAATCGTTAATGGTGGATTCAACGCCGCGAGCCGATAGCGCTTTTGGCGTAAATGGATTAATAGGGGCTTTTTTGCCCATTGAAGATACTGAGAATGGATGATAGCCGTATCGTCCTGCATGCAGAATTTGCATGGCAATCCGGCTGCCAGCTGAATGCACGGCTTGAGTAATAATTTTGTGGCGCCCGGTTTCTAAGCGCCAGCTCAATTTGCCGCCCAAAGGCGCAAGCCAGCCACGTATATTTGGCGAGATACCGCCTGTGACCATCAAACCAACACCGCCTTCCGCGCGTTCGCGGAAATAGGCGGCTAATTTCGGGTAGTCGGCAGCTTTATCTTCAAGGCCAGTATGCATCGAGCCCATTAATACGCGGTTGGGTAGGGTGCAAAAGCCTAAATCGAGTTCAGAAAACAAAAATGGGTATTCAGAGTTGCTCATAGGTTTATGTGTCTTTTCAGAATAATTATTATGAATGGCGATTTTAGGCAACCATACCATGCAGTATAGTCAAAAATTTGGCAATATAGACGCACCTAAACGTTTAAACTGTAAAGAGCATAATCTTTGTGGGTGAGCAGAAATACAAAATAAATACAGATTTAAGGAACTTTTTGTAATTTAACTTGCATTAATCTAATTTAATGTTATGTTATTGTTAACGATAATAACTAAAAGTTCGATCGTTGGTCTTTGCGGGCGTAGGTATTAATATTGTTAAGAGTTTTATCTAGTAGATTTTATCCACCAAATATGGAGTTTTACCATGAAGAAAAAAATGCTTGGTTTGGCGCTTTTAGGCGCTGTATGTATGAGTCAAGTTGCAGCGGCTCAAGAATTCGATAATCGTTGGTACATCCAAGGTACAGTTGGTCTGTTCATGGGTGATGATGATCGTATTGTTAATAACGAAGCCTTGTATGGCATCGGCGTTGGTAAGCGTTTGACACCTAACATAGGTTTAGAATTGACATATGATTACACCGCGCCAGTATTAGAGAATTTTATTAATGGCTACCCTTTCCCACAAGGCGATTACACATGGAGCTTGTCTACCATCTGGGTAAATGGCCGTTATTACTTCGTAAAAGAAGGTCGTAATTGGGATCCGTACATCTTAGGCGGTATTGGTGCAACCAGTCATGATGATGAAACCAACTATTTCAATGGTTCCAACAGCCGTGATGGCACAGAATTTGCTGCGCAATTAGGACTTGGTATTGAAACCGACCGTCGCAAGCGCGTAGATTTCCGTGTTGAAGCCGGCGTTCGTTATGATGGCGATAGCTTCGATTACACTTTACCTCGCGTAGGTACGACGCCTGCTGTTACCTTATCAAATGGTTCTTTCACAGATTACTTCGTGTCAGCATCTTTGTTGGTTAAGTTAGGCGACTTGCCAGTTCCAGTGGTAGCACCAACTTGCGATACCCTCGATAGCGATAACGATGGTGTAAACGATTGTAACGATAAGTGCCCAGGCTCAACCGCTGGCCAAACCATTGGCGCCGATGGCTGCCCAGTGAAATTGACCATCGACTTGAAAGGCGTCAACTTTGATTTCGACAAAGACACCTTGCGTCCTGATTCAATTGTTATTCTTGATGAAGCCGTAGCGGTTTTGGCTAAATATCCTGAATTGAAAGTAGGCGTTGACGGTCATACCGATCAGTGCGGTGATGATAAATATAACCAAGAATTGTCACAACGTCGTGCTGCTGTTGTATTCCAGTATTTGGTAGACAAAGGTATCACAACCGATCGTTTGGCTGGCCCAACCGGTTTTGGCGAAAGCAATCCATTGGTTGATTCTGGCCAAGCTTACCCAGGTTGCAAAAACGAAACCAACCGTCGTACTGAGCTGAACGTTCAGAACTAATCGGTAGTTTTCAGCGTTAAATAAAAAGCCCGGTTCGCCGGGCTTTTTTTTGTTTGTCGGATTGCGTATAGGCTTTGTCGTGATAAGATTTGTTTTTTCGTTATGAAAGTGTTATTTTCTAGCTGTCTCATCTAGTTCTCTAATCCCATTTTTTTTTCTTCTATCAATTTAAAGGATTTAAATATGAAAACAAAATTGCTAAGTTTGGCTGTATTAAGTTGCCTCAGTATGAGTCAAATGG
>JAGNUI010000180.1 GCA_017987065.1 Arenimonas sp. | reverse complement strand
CAGCGCATTGATGTCGTTGTCGGGAATTGCAATAAATGCACAGTCGCTTATTTCAAGTGCGGCTATTATTTCTGCAGTCGTAGCCTCTTTTTCGATGACCACTGTTGTTGCGCCAAGACCATCAAGTGCTTCGACAATACGCTTGCCCCAGCCGTTACCGCCGCCGAAAATACAAACCGTTTGTGTGCATAAATCAAATCTGCTGAAATCAGATTTCATTGGCCACCGTTAAGTGTTTGCATGCCCATAGTAGCCAATAATTCAACCATGCGCCCGGCTTGCATGGCTTGCTCGCTTGAGGCATTGCCTTGCGCCGCGCGCTTAGCCACACCTTGGGCGATGGCCGCTAAGCGGAAAAAACTAAACGCCAACACAAATGACCAATCGCTTGGAATAGCACGGCCGGTTAATTCGGCATAGCGTTGCAAAATTTGCTGTTCATCAGGAATGCCTAACTCACCACGATTCAAACCGGCTAACCCAGGCAAGGCTGGATTGCGCGGTAAGCGCAGTGCCATACAGAAGTAGCCTAAATCAGCTAATGGGTGGCCAAGTGTTGACAGCTCCCAGTCCACTACAGCTAAAACATGTTGGCCTTGGCTATCAAACATCAAATTATCAATACGAAAATCGCCATGCACCAAAGAAACGCACCCGTCATCTTCAGGGCAACGCATTGGCAGTTGTTCAATGAGCGCATCCATAGCAGCAATGGATTGCGTTTCTGAATCGCGGTATTGTTTACTCCAACGCGTAATCTGCCGTTCAAAATAATTGCCGGGTTTGCCATAATCATTCAAGCCAGAATCTTCAACTGAAACGGAGTGAATGGCCGCTAATGTTTTAATCAGGGCATCGAATATTTCAGCGCGTTGCGCAGTTGTGCAATCGGGCAAGGATGGATCCCAGAAAACTTTTCCGTCGATATATTCCATCACATAAAACATGGAGCCGATGATGCTTTCATCGCTGCACAAATGATACGGCTTGGCGACTGGTACATTGCTACCATGCAAGGCTTGCAAGACCCGGAATTCGCGATCCACCGCATGCGCTGAAACTAATAATTTGCCCGGCGGCTTTCGACGCAACACATATCGGCCACTGGCTGCTTCCAGCAAATAAGTGGGGTTACTTTGTCCGCCTTTAAATTTAGTCGAAGTCAGTGGCCCTTGAAAACCATCAATGTGTTGTTGCAGATAAAGTGCTAGTGCAGCATCGGGGAGATCATAGTGATTTGAAATGGTCATGAGAATTATCGCGAGCAGAGCCCGCTCCTACGGTTTCAGCATGGAGCGGGCAAGCGCAGCAATATGCACTTCATCTGGGCCATCGGCCAGTTGCAAGCAACGCGCACCCACTAACGCGTGTGCTAAAAATTCGTGTTGCAAACCGGCGGCGCCAAAAAGCTGAATAGCGCGGTTGATGACTGTAAACGCCATGCGCGGTGCCACGATTTTAATCATACCAATATCGTCTTTGGCGGTTTTGTTGTTGCCAGCGTCCAGTTTGGCAGCGGCATTGAGCGTTAATAAGCGCGCTTGTTCAATTTCGCAACGCGACAACGCAATCATTTCCTGTGCCATGCCTTGCGCAGCTAAAGGCTTGCCAAACACCACGCGTTGTTGTGCGCGCTCAAGCATTAATTCCAAGGCGCGTTGCGCTAAACCAATCAGGCGCATGCAATGGTGAATACGACCTGGCCCTAAGCGCGCTTGCGCCAAGGCAAAACCGCTACCTTCGTTTTGTAATAAGTTCGTTTTTGGCACGCGTACATTATCGAATGCAAGTTCCATATGGCCGCTGGGTGCATCATCAAAACCAAACGCTTCAAGAGCTCGCACCACACGCAAACCGAGTGTATCCATTGGCACTAAAATCATAGAATGCCGTGCGTGTTTATCTGCATTGGGGTTGGTAACACCCATCACAATTAAAATTTTACAGCGTGGATCGCCGGCGCCGGTAATCCACCATTTGCTGCCATTTAACACATAATCATCGCCGTCTGATTCAATACGCAGTGCAATATTGGACGCATCCGATGAGGCGACATCGGGTTCAGTCATCGCAAAGGCAGAGCGAATCTCGCCATTTAGTAAAGGAGTAAGCCATTGTTGCTTTTGCGAAGCGCTGGCGAAATGCGCCAACACTTCCATATTGCCGGTATCGGGCGCGTTGCAATTAAATACTTCCGAGGCCCACAACACGCGGCCCATTAGTTCGGCCAGTGGTGCATATTCTAAATTGCTTAAGCCCGCGCCGTGGGTGGCGTCGGGTAAAAATAAATTCCACAAGCCAGCATCTTTGGCTTTCTGTTTCAATACTTCAATCGTTGGGCAGGGTAGCCAGCGTGTTTCAGCGTGCGCTTGCCAAGAGGCAACGGCGGCTTCGGCAGGCAAAATGTGGCTGTGCATGAAATCAGCTAGTTGGCTTTGCAGCTCAAGAGCACGTGGCGAAAAGTTGAAAAGTGTAGTCATATTGGATTCTCATAGTCTCCTATGCAGAATACTTTACTTCAACCCCAAATGACTACACAAAAATAAAAACAAGTTGTGACAGTAAGCACTATGAATTTTGGTGTGAATACCAACCAATTTAGGGTCGGTCTAAACGCTGATTGCTTTGTAAATCAGCGTCTAAACCTTCTCACGGATACCCATATCGAACCGTAAGTACAACTAATATATAAAGTCCAGCAAAACTTATCGGTTCGCAAGCGCACATTAAATTTAATAATTTTCGAGCCATTAATTCCAATAATTTAGTGTTATGTACGTTAACGCACTGATACGTATTTATTCAAGCATTACTATTAAATTCCACTGAACGATAACAGGTTCATTGCAATTGATTATGCATCATAGAAAGTTTTCTAAGACCTAATTTTTTTACTAAATCATTAAGGATAAACAATGAACAAAAATACTCGTAGCACACTTACACTTATTCTGGTTCTAACACTTGGTTTGTTATCTAGTGCCTGCAATACGGTTGCTGGTGTTGGTAAGGATACACAAAAAGCCGGTGAAGTTATTGAAGATACCGCCAATGGTGATTGAT
>JAGNUI010000179.1 GCA_017987065.1 Arenimonas sp. | reverse complement strand
AAACCAACACCACCCAACAGACCGCGCACACCACCAGTACGCTAACGATATCCAGCCAGAAACCCTCGCGCAACATATCTTTACTGGTCACGAATCCCGAACCGTAGGCGATGGCGTTTGGCGCGGTGGCCACTGGCAGCATGAAACCGATACTGGCAGCCATGGCAGCCGGTAACATCAGTAGAGCCGGTTCAATGTTCAGGCCTTTTGCAGCCGCGGCCAAAATAGGCATGAGTAAAACTGCGGTTGCGGTGTTGCTGGCGATTTCCGAGAGAAATACCACGCAAGTAATAATGATGACCATCATCGCAAAAACTGGCAGATGATTTGCCGAACTGAGTGAGTTGCTGATCGCGTCACTAACGCCACTTTCTTGGAAGGCGGTTGCCAAGGCGATGCCTCCGGCAAACAGCAATAGTGCGCCCCAGGGAATGCGCGCAGCCGCTTCCCATGTCAGCAGAGCCTGTTTGTCTTCGCGGCCAGACGGTATTAAGGCCATAGCCGCCACAGCAATCATGGCAACACTGGCATCGTTGGCGCCGGGGAGATTCAGCCATTGGCTCCAACCACCAAATGGCGCGGCGCGAGTGACCCAGGCCAGTGCGGTCAAGCCGAAAACGCTAAGAACTCGTTTTTCGGTTTTAGTCCATGCGCCCATCACGGGTAGCGCAGCTGCTGGGCTATTTTTCAAGTTACGCGACAGACCAAAAGCCAGAATTGGCAACATGATTAATAGCACCGGAATACCCACTTTCATCCAGTCGCCAAAATCATAAGCGGTGCCCGTGGCTTGTTGGTATTGCTGCATGAACACCAAATTGGGCGGCGTGCCAATGGGTGTGCCCAATCCACCAATACTGGCGGCATAGGCAATGGCGAGCACCAAGGGTGTTGCTAAGCGCGGGTCTTTATAGTGTTCGATTACCGCATACGCCACCGGCAACATAATCAGGGTGGTGGCAGTATTGGAAATCCACATGCTGATTAATCCGGTAGCAAACACAAAACCAAAAATTAGGCTTCGCCCGGATTTGCCGCCAACACTTTTGACTAAGGCAAACGCGAGTCGGCGGTGTGCACCTGAGCTTTCCAATGCGCGCGATAGCATAAACCCGCCCATCAATAACAAGATGAGTTCATTACCCACACTTTGTGCCACTTGCTTGCTATCCAGGATGCCTAGCACGGGTAAGATCGCTAAAGGAATTAAAGACGTGAAGGCTGGATTGACGGCTTCAGACATCCACCACAATGCGCACAGTAAAGTGAGAGCCAAGGTTGCCGAAAAAGCAAAGGGGTATCCACGCTGCGTGCAAAAAATATATAAAGCGACTGCGAGGATAGGCCCAAGCCAGCGTATTAATCGGTTGATTGTCATAGGGACTAAATGCTTATCGTTTTCATGCGATTATAATCATCATATCTATCTCTTTGGTTGTTGTCATGACGGATACAAAAGAAAGCCTGGCCATCCATCGTAAAGCGCTAGCAGCTTTGAATGCGTTTATGAAAATGGAAGCAGCCGGTGGCATTGTTTTGATCTTAGCCACGGTGGTTGCTTTGGCAGTGGCAAATTCTAGTTATAGTGCAAATTATATGGAGTGGCTACATAGCCATTTAACTTTAGGATTTGGAAATCTATCACTTGATAAAAGTGTCTCGCATTGGATTAACGATGGCTTGATGGTCATTTTCTTTTTAGTGGTCGGTTTGGAGCTGAAACGAGAGATTGTTGAAGGTCAATTTGCCGATCGCGCTAATATCACCTTGCCCATTATTGGTGCATTGGGCGGAATGGCTGTGCCTATGTTGATTTATGCTGGCATCAATTGGGGGGATTCAGTGGCTATGCGTGGCGTGGCAATCCCCGCGGCAACCGATATAGCGTTTGCATTAGGTATTCTTAGTTTGCTTGGTTCTCGGGTGCCAATGGCCTTAAAAATGCTGTTATTGGCCATCGCTGTGGCCGACGACCTTGGAGCCATTATTATTATTGCGGTGTTTTATACCGAACGACTATCCACAGTTGGCTTAATTACCGCCTTCTCGCTCATTGGCATATTAATCACACTCAATCGCTTTAATGTTCGGAATGTATGGATTTATCTATTTTTCGGCATATTGTTGTGGCTAGCCGTGCTGAACTCAGGGGTTCACGCAACCATCTCTGGCGTTATTCTCGGCCTGTTGATTCCACTGGGCAAGGGCGAAAGTGACGGCCTATCTGAAAACCTACTGCGCACCTTGCACCCGTGGGTGGCATTCGTTATTTTGCCCATTTTCGCCTTCGCCAATGCCGGAGTTCCAGTATTTGGCCTCACTTTTGCCAATTTACTCGGGCCAGTGCCCTTAAGTATTGCGTTGGGATTATTTTTAGGTAAACAAATCGGAGTGTTCGGATTTATTTGGCTGAGTGTCCGCTTAGGCCTGGCTAAAATCGATGCGTCAATCAATTGGGCGAGCCTTTTTGGCATGGCCGTATTGTGCGGAATAGGCTTTACTATGAGCCTATTCGTGGGGTCGTTGTCTTTCAATGCGGCTCATACAGAATATATTTTAACCCATCGGTTGGGTATTCTAATCGGCTCGTTTTTGTCGGCTATAGTTGGTTTTCTCATCCTTAACCAAGTACTTCCAAAGCATAAATCGGCTAAGTAATCATAATAATTGCAATTACCATACGAAAGGGTATTGCACTTTGCTAACGAATATTTAATACTATTTTAGACCCTAAGCTCTAATTGCCATTTTTAGCTGGTGATTTGGTTCGATAATTTGACCCTTGAAATCTCTTATTTCTATGGGCCAAAGATCAAAACTTGCTTCAATGGAGAGTTTTATTCATGGATCAGCAGCATAAGCTTTAAAACAATAATTCACTAAATCTGGAATTCAAACATGAAGAAAATACAAAGAGTTGTTAATCGATCACCACTTGCCATCGCTGTTACTATTGGTTTATTTGTTACACCTTTAGCCCAAGCGTTTGATTTCACCAGAGGCGATTTGGAAGGTAGTTTGGATACCACGGTCTCCTATGGTGTTTCAATTCGTGCTGAAGATCCAGATGAGGATTTAATTGGTAAAGCAACC
>JAGNUI010000178.1 GCA_017987065.1 Arenimonas sp. | reverse complement strand
CAAGATGGCGCTCGAATGCTCGCCCTACCACTCCAACTTGCACACACTGCTGAACATATTCAGGAAACAAACTGATGACATCAAAACGCATCAGAAATCGGCATCCCAATCAACGCGAATTTCGCCGGCCTCAAAATCAACGGCATCAATAAAGCGATCCATTAAAAAAGGGATTAAGCGTTCGCGCTCGCCCTGCACCACTAAAATGGGATTAGCAGGTGTTTCGAATAAATGCGAAACGGTGCCAAACACAACACCCTCGCGATTGACAACACGCAATCCCTCTAAATCGACCCAATAATATTCACCGTCTTTGGGTTTAGGCAATTGACTGCGGGTAATCCACAATTCGGCGCCATGCAAAGCCTGCGCGGCGTCACGATCGGTAATTTCTGGCAGACGAACCACTAAACCTTTCGCGGTAACTCGGCCTTTCAATTCATCAATGATTTGCTCTTTACCGGCAAAACTCATGATTAACGGCTTATATTTTAATAATTGGCTGATTGGATTGGCAAAACTTTGGCATTTTATTTCGCCAGAAACGCCAAAAGCGCCGACCATCCTAGCAATCAGGATGCGGCGCTCATCGGCAATGTCATTTCCTCGCGTCATGTTCGCGAGGTCAGACTCAGGCAGCGGCCTGGCTCGAAGCTTCTTTAACGAGCATACGGACTTTATCAGTCAGCTGCGCGCCATTAGAAACCCAATGATTGACACGATCGATGTTCAAATCAACGCGCTTTTCGTTGCCTTGAGCTACTGGGTTGTAGTAACCCAAACGCTCAATGGAACGACCATCACGCTTGTTGCGTTGATCGGTTGCCACAATGTGGTAAAACGGACGCTTTTTGGCGCCGCCGCGGGCCAGTCGAATCTTGACCATAATTTCTTTGCCTGTATTCTGAAGTGATGATTAAGCCAATGCCGATGAGGCACTTGCTTCGGTTAGCCGCGTATTATAAACCCATCTGGCTAAATTTGAAAGTGCTGAAGCTTAACGAGGCCCAAATCCGCCCGGAAAACCACCGCCCATCATGCCTTTCATGCCGCGCATCATGCCTTTCATGCCTCCACGCGACAATTTCGACATCATGCCTTCCATCTGCTGATATTGTTTCAATAAACGATTTACATCCGCCGGTGTTGTGCCTGAACCACGCGCAACGCGCGCACGCCGTGAGCCATTGAGCAAGCCTGGGTTACGCCGCTCTTTTTTGGTCATTGAGTTAATGATGGCAATCATGCGTGGCATTTCTTGGCCGGTCACTTTATTTTTAACGTGCTCAGGCACTTGCGCCATGCCCGGCAATTTATCCATCAAGCCCGACAATCCGCCCATATTTTGCATTTGGACAAACTGTTCGCGCATGTCGTTGAGATCAAATTTTTTGCCTTTAGCAATTTTTTCAGCCATTTTAGCGGCTTTATCATGATCCACTTGCGATTGCACTTGCTCGACCAAACTGAGCACATCGCCCATATCTAAAATACGGCTAGCCGCGCGATCTGGATGGAAAATATCCAAGCCTTCTGGCTTTTCACTGACACCGACAAACTTAATCGGTTTACCGGTGATATGCCGCACCGACAATGCCGCACCACCGCGCGCATCACCATCGGTTTTGGTTAAGATCACACCGGTGAGAGGCAGCGCATCACTGAATGCTTTCGCGGTATTGGCCGCATCTTGGCCGGTCATCGCATCAACCACAAACAAGGTTTCTGTTGGCTTAATGGCGGCGTGCAATTGCTTGATTTCATCCATCATCACCGCATCAATCGCTAAGCGACCAGCGGTATCGACAATTACGACATCAGCATAGGTTTTGCGCGCCTCGTCCATGCAGGCATTTACAATCGCAACCGGAGATTCGGAATTAGTGCTTGGGAAAAAGCCAACGCCCACTTGCTTGGCTAAACTTTCCAACTGCGCAATTGCGGCCGGGCGATACACATCGCAACTGACTACCAATACTTTTTTCTTGCGTTTTTCTTTTAAGAATTTGGCGAGTTTAGCAACGGTTGTGGTTTTACCAGCACCTTGCAGGCCGGCCATCAAAATAACCGCTGGCGCCGGCACATTCAGATTTAACTCAACCGTTTCAGCGCCCATTACCGCCGTTAGTTCATCTTGCACCACTTTAATCAAGGCTTGGCCTGGCGTTAAACTGGTTAATACTTCTTGACCAACGGCACGAACTTTAATCGCTTCAATTAATGCCATCACCACCGGCAAAGCGACGTCTGCTTCTAATAGCGCAATACGCACTTCACGTAAAGATTCTTTAATATTATCTTCGGTAATCCGACCTTTGCCACGCAAGCGTTGCAGAGTGGTAGAAAGTCTTTGCGTTAACGATTCAAACATAACAGTCCTTAATCTTCAATGATGCATTATACCCTTGCTCGAAAATTTCCTCTGCAAAAGCAGAGAAAAACACCGTGTTGTATGCCAAACTGTTGCCCATGAACGTTATTCTTACTGCTTACATCTGCATTTTGGCTTACTTATGTAGCGCTGGGCTTTGGTATGGCCGGCAAAAATTTGGCCTCAATAAATACTTGCCGCAATTTTTCGCATTAGTAGCCATTAGCTTTCATTGCATCACTCAAGCCCTGTATTGGCAACAAGCGCAAGGCCCAGATTTGCATTTCTTCGCCGCGTTATCGTGGGTTAGTTTAGCGATGTCGGTGATTACATTAGTGCTTACTGCCAATCAACATCTATCTACCTTAGGAATCGTAGTATTCCCTTTAGCCGCCCTTTCGGTTTGGGTGAATATGTATTGGGGTACGCACCAATATAATAATTTAGATTGGCGCTTGAAGCTGCACGCTAGCTTCGCATTATTAGCCTACGCCAGCCTTTCCATTTCAGCTTTAATTGCCGTTTTGTATTGGATGCAAGATCGCGCTCTAAGACGCCGGCATTTGCAACATTGGTTAAGCGCATTGCCGCCGTTGGTGCAAACCGAACATTTGCTTTTCAAGCTACTTGGCCTTAGTTGGTTGTTACTCAGTTTAACCTTGCTCAGTGGCATGTTATTTGTTGAAGATATGTTGGCGCAAAATTTATGGCATAAAACCATCTTAACGATTTTAAGCTGGCTCACTTTACTG
>JAGNUI010000177.1 GCA_017987065.1 Arenimonas sp. | reverse complement strand
GGATTTGGCCTAGCTTTTATGCTGTTTGGATTACTAGCGGCCATATTGCCCACCGGCTTATGTTCCATGATGAGCTTGCCTATTATTTTATTTGCCTTTCAATTACTCATTGGTCAAGAACGCCCCAGCATTCCAAATCGCTTCAACCACAAGATGATTGATGCCGATTTGGTTCGTATAAAAATTCAAAAATCGCAGAAATGGTTAAATTGGCTGGAACACCTTGCCAAGCCACGTTGGCAATGGTTCAACCATACTGTGCTGATTCGTTTGGCAGCGTTAATTTGCCTATGTTTAGCCCTGATCATTTTAATGCCAGGGCCATTTACCAACACACCTACTGGCCTTGCCGTAATGGTGTTTGGTTTGGCCATCGCAGAACGCGACGGTCTTTTATTGCTATTGTCATTCTTTGCAGCGCTATCAGCTTTTTTTGTCTCGATTACTGCCTTTGTGACGTTTATCTCGCTGATTCAAAAATGGCTCATCTGAACAGCCGGAAAGCACACATCGCCAAAAATAACGTATGATTTCTATTCGATAAATCGAAACAGGAGAATATGATGATTGGCTATGTGACCCTTGGCACCAATGACCTGCCGCGTGCAGCTAAATTCTACGATGCCCTGCTCGCCGAAATTGGCGCAAAGCGTTTCATGGAAGACGAGCGTTTCATCGCTTGGGGCACGAGTATGAGCCAACCAAGCCTTGGCGTAATCAAACCCTTTGATGGCAAGCCTGCCACTATTGGCAATGGCGTGATGGTGGCTTTGGTGGTGGATAGCCACGAAAAAGTTGACCGCCTGTACGCCAAAGCGCTGGAATTGGGCGCTACTGATGAAGGCCCTGCTGGCCCACGCGGACCAAGCTTCTACGCTGGTTACTTTCGTGATTTAGACGGCAATAAATTAAATGTTTTTTGTTATTCTGCTGCCAGCTGAAACAGATAATTTCATTGAAAAAAATGGCGCATCATGCGCCATTTTTTATTTAAGCAGCCGTCGCTATTTTGTAGAGCTCGTCTTTAAGCATTAACCGTTGCTGTTTCAATTCATGCATCATGTCATCGCTATGCGATTCTATACGCTCTTCATCGCGAGTAATTTGCATATCAATGGCATCGTAACGCTCAAGCAAATGAGCAAAATGCTGATTATTCATTTTTAAATCATGGATAACTTTGGCGAGCTCTGGAAATTCAACGGCCAAGGAGTGCGACAACATGGATGATTGCATAAGGATTCCTATGAGTGATTGATAAATCCAGTTTAAGCATTACCCATACATAATGTTTTGATTGAAATCAAGGTTGCTGCACTTTTAGCCAACTCATTTTATTTTAATGTTATTTTTCATATTATTAGGCATGTTGCCGATAAAATAAGAGTGAATATTCAAGTGCTTTGCGGTATGATGCGCTCCTTGCAACGGAGAATATTATGGGTTTAGATTTAGTCGCTACCGGCAAAGATGTGCCAAATGAAATCAATGTCATCATCGAGATTCCGAAAGATGCTGAGCCGGTTAAATATGAAGTCGACAAAGCTTCTGGTGCCATTTTCGTTGATCGTATTTTATCAACGCCGATGCGCTATCCATGCAATTACGGCTACGTGCCGCACACCGTCTGTGGCGACGGCGACCCAGCCGATGTGTTGGTGATTCTGCCATTGCCCTTGGTGCCAGGCTCAGTGATTCGTTGCCGCCCGGTGGGTGTGTTGATGATGATTGACGAAGCCGGCTCGGATGAAAAAATCTTGGCGGTGCCCATTGATAAAGTATTCAACGGCTATTCGCATATTCAAGACATCGAGCAAGTGTCTTCGCATTGGCTAGAACGTATTGGTCACTTCTTCGAGCACTACAAAGATTTAGAAAAAGGCAAGTGGGTTAAATTAAATGGCTGGCGTGGTGTTGATGCGGCCAAACAAATTTTGCTGGAATCGGTTGAGCGCTTTAATAGTTCACCCATAAAGCCAAATTTTTAATTGATTTAAAGCCGCCGCAAGGCGGTTTTTTATTGCTTGATTAGAGATTACTGCTCAGATTAGAATCATGCTCATACAACAAGTGGGACGTAGGTCATTTACATTTGACTCATTACCTCAGTCCTTATAAATTCATAAAATACCCATGGTAGCAATCAATGTTTAACCCACGCACTGCCCTGCTAACCGCGTTCGCGCTGCTGGCTTTCGCGGGCAATTCTCTGCTTTGTCGGGCCGCGCTAGCGAATACCGGCATCGACCCGGCCAGTTTCACCACGTTACGATTGCTGTCCGGCGCTGTGGTTCTTTGGCTGATCGTTCTGATGCGAGGTGGTGCACTGGTCGGTAGTGGCAGCTGGCTTTCAGCCAGCGCATTATTCGCCTACGCGGCCGGATTCTCATTCGCCTATGTGCAACTACCGGCTGCGACTGGCGCGCTGATTCTGTTCGGCGCCGTGCAGATGACGATGATCGGTCACGGCATCTGGTCGGGTGAACGTCTGAGCAACTTGCAGATTGCTGGGCTGCTGTTGGCCTGCGGCGGATTGGTGGCACTGTTGCTGCCTGGCCTCTCAACTCCACCGATGGCCAGCGCATTACTGATGCTTGGCGCCGGTATCGCTTGGGGTATTTATTCTTTACGAGGCAAGAACGCGGGTGATCCGTTGAAGGTAACTGCCGGAAACTTCCTGCGCGCCACTCCGATTGCTCTTGGCTTGAGTCTGCTGATTTCAGATAGCGTCTCCTTAGATGGTGCCGGTATTTTGTATGCCGTGCTATCAGGGGCAATAGCTTCCGGTGTCGGCTACGCCATCTGGTATGCCGCACTACCGGCACTGAAATCCACCAGCGCCGCCAGCTTGCAACTTTGCGTGCCGGTGCTTGCTGCATTGGGTGGCATCGCGTTTCTCGGTGAAGCGATGTCAGTGCGCTTGATCCTATCGTCAGCCGCGGTGATTGTTGGTATTGGCTTGACGGTATTGATTGGGGTTCGAAGCAATTCGCACTAAGCACAAAGCCTCAGGCTGCATATCGAATGTATAGCGCTATAAATTGAACTTAATTAGAGTTTATGTCTTTAAATTTTTTGGTGAAATTTGCCTTGACCAGATGTCGGAAATTATCCAAAATGAAGATATCGCCCCG